>JAQUTB010000012.1 GCA_028709985.1 Dethiosulfovibrio sp. | reverse complement strand
TCTTCAACCCGGCGGATATCGCAAACAACATGAAGAAATACGGTGGATTTATACTGGGAATTCGTCCTGGAAAGCCGACCTCAGACTACATCGAAAAGGTCATGTCCCGTATCACCTTGGGTGGTGCTCTTTTCTTGGCCGTGATCGCACTGGTCCCCAACCTGATGTCAAACCTCATGGGGATAACCACCTTCTACTTCGGTGGAACTGCGGTCCTCATAGTGGTCGGTGTCGCCCTCGACCTGGTACACCAGATAGAGGGTAAGCTGTTGATGAGGCATTACGAGGGCATCCTCAAGCGTCGCAGTGGCGCCGGAGCGGGACTCCTGAGGTTCTAGGTGGCGGCATGAGGATAATACTCATCGGACCTCCTGGGGCTGGCAAAGGGACTCAGGCCGAGAAGATCGTCGAACGGCACGGAGTGGCTCACATATCCACAGGCGATATCCTTCGTGCAAACGTCAAATCCGGCACGGAACTTGGATTAAAGGCCAAAGGATACATGGACTCGGGAAAACTTGTTCCCGACGATCTCATAGTTGAGATGGTCGAGTCCAGGCTTCAGGAGAAAGACTGCGAAAAGGGCTTTCTCCTCGATGGTTTCCCGAGGACCGTTCCTCAGGCTGAGGCGCTTGACAGGCTTCTGGACAAGCTGAACTTGGCTCTTGATGGAGTGATCCTGCTTGACGTGGACGATGAAACTGTGGTAAAAAGGCTCTCCGGCAGGAGGATGTGCCGAGGATGCGGTAAGATATTCAACGTATCCTACAAGCCATCCTCTAAAGGGAACATCTGCGACAGCTGTGGCGGAGAACTCTATCAGAGGGACGACGACCATGAGTCTGTCATCAGGAACAGGCTGGACGTATATCACCGTCAGACCGCACCGCTGGTTACCTACTATCTCGATAGAGGGCAACTTCATAAGGTGGACGCGCTCAAGGGCGACGACGTTCCAGACAAAATCGACGCTATAGTCGGACGGTCCTGATGATCTCCATAAAAAAGAACCATGAAATAGAGAAAATGCGCCGGGCTGGCCAGATAGTGGCCGACGTGATCATGCTCCTTCGGGAGATGATCCGGCCCGGCATATCCACCGCCGATATAGACAGAGCAGCGGAGGACTACATTCGAGGATCGGGGGCCTATCCCTCTGAAAAGGGATATGTGGTTCCTGGCATCCCGACCCCTTACCCCGCGTCCGTGTGCGCCTCCATCAACGACGAGGTCGTCCATGGGATCCCCAGCGAGGATCGATACCTTGAAGACGGAGATATCGTCAGCGTCGATATAATGGCCTGTTTTGAGGGCTATCACGGAGACGCTTGCTACACCTATCCTGTGGGAGATATCTCCAGGATCAGAAAAAACCTCCTTGAGGTAACCAGAAAGAGTCTGGATAGGGCTGTCGATGCCGCCAGATCGGGAAACACCTTAGGCGACATAGGCCATGCGGTGGAATCCCTTGTCGTCCCGGCAGGTTACGGCCTTGTCAGGGAATACTCTGGGCACGGCATTGGCAAAAGACCCCACGAGGCACCTATGGTGCCCAACTACGGCCATCCCGGAAGAGGCATAACCTTGAAGTCGGGCATGACTTTGGCGATAGAGCCCATGGTCATGGTCGGTGGCGAGGAACTGATCTCGGGATCCGATGGTTGGCTGGTGTCGACCGCAGATGGATCTGATGCAGCTCATTTCGAAAGAACGGTGCTCATCACCGATGGAAACCCTGAAATCCTGACTCCCTGGGAAGACTAAGGAGGGAAATATATGTCCAACAAAGACGATGTCATCCAAGTTCGTGGAGTAGTCGTAGAGCCTCTGCCTAACGCCATGTTTCGGGTAAAGCTAGAGAACGAACACAAAGTCCTGGCCCATGTATCGGGCAAAATGAGAATGCACTTCATCCGCATACTGCCAGGTGATAAAGTTCTCGTAGAACTTTCACCCTACGACTTGACAAGAGGACGAATCATCTATAGATATAAATAGTTTGTCCTCAAAACTCCGCCCCAGCTTGGGGAACGATAGCAGGAGGAGCGTATAAAATGAAAGTTAAATCTTCGGTTAAGCCGATGTGCGAGCATTGTCGTGTCATAAAGCGTAGAGGCGTGGTCCGAGTGATCTGTAGCCGGGATCCGCGTCATAAGCAGCGTCAGGGAGCGAGGAGGTAAGGCGATGGCCCGTATCGCAGGAGTCGATCTGCCAAGGGAAAAGAGAGTCGAGATAGGTCTGACCTACATCTTCGGCATAGGACTGACGTCCTCCCAGAAGATACTTGCCAAGGTCGGGGTGAACCCCGATACCAGGGTCAAGGATCTCACAGAGGAGGAAGCTCAGGCCCTTCGTACGGAGATACAGGCCAACTACATGGTAGAGGGAGACCTTCGCCGTGAGGTGACCATGAACATAAAACGTCTCATGGACATCGGATGTTACAGAGGGATTCGCCACAGACAGGGGCTTCCCCTTAGAGGCCAGAGGACCAAGACCAACGCAAGAACTAGAAAAGGTCCAAAACGCACAGTTGCCGGCAAGAAGAAGTAGCCGGGAGTCAAAGGAGGTAAACCTTCGTGGCCAAGCGTATACAGCGTAGAGGCAAAAAGAAAGAGAAAAAGAACATATCCTACGGTGTAGCTCACGTGTTCTCAACCTTCAACAACACCATCGTGAGCATCACCGATAAGGGCGGAGCGGTGATATCCTGGGCTTCCGGCGGAAACGTCGGTTTTAAAGGCACCAGAAAATCCACCCCGTTTGCGGCTCAGATAGCTTCACAGCAGGCTGCCAAAGCGGCTCAGGACCACGGCCTCAAAGAGGTCGACGTGGTTGTAAAGGGCCCTGGCCCAGGCCGTGAGTCCGCCATTCGTGCCCTTCAGGGTGCAGGCATACAGGTCAACAGCATAAAAGACGCCACTCCTATCCCTCACAATGGGTGTCGTCCTCCCAAAAGACGTCGCGTATAGCGGTGGCAGGCGGTCACGGATATCGCCGGTGGCTGACCTTGGGAGAGATAGCGAGAAACGACGATTTATCAGCGAAAGGTGTTGGGATCATTGGAATTTATGAGGCCTGAAATCCGAGTTGAAGAATGTTCGGCAACCAGTGCCAGGGTCGTCATCGGTCCCTTGGAGCGAGGCTTTGGCGTGACCTTAGGGAACGCCCTGAGGCGGGTGCTGTTGTCCTCCATAAAGGGGGCGGCTATAACCTCTGTGCGCATTGATGGCGTCGTCCATGAGTTCAGCACCATCCCTGGAGTCGAAGAAGACGTAATAGAGCTGCTTCTCAACCTAAAGCACATTCCTATAAGGTCTCACTGTCCCGAAGTCAGGGTGCTGAGGCTCGACGTGGAGGGAGATCGAAGGGTCACAGCCGCCGACTTTCAGCCCGACAGCGACATTGAGTTTGTCGATCCCGACGCCTACATATGCACCTTGGCGGAAGGGACTAGGTTATCCCTGGAGGTCTACATCGAGCAGGGTGTGGGTTACGCTCCTAACGATCGTCCTCGGCCTAACTACCTGCCGGTGGACGCTCTCTTGATCGACGCTATCTTCACGCCCATACAGAGGGTGAAGTACGAGGTTCAAGCTGAGAGGGTTGGGCAGAAGACCGACTACGAACGAATAGTAATGGACGTGGTCACAGACGGGGTAGTCTCCCCTGACGTGGCTGTGGCCGAGGCTGCCAAGCTTCTTCGTAAGTACTTCACGATCGTCGTGGAGGATATACAGAAGCTTCATCCGTCGGATCAGCCTATTCCCGACGAAGTGGAGGCCCCTCAGGCCGACTCTAAAGAAGATGGGGTAGAGGACGCAGTTGAAAAAGAGGAAAACACCCTCTTTTCCAGAGGTGTCCGTGACCTGGAGCTTTCCATTAGGAGCGAGAACTGTCTCCTTCGAGGTGGCATTCACACCATCGGCGATCTGGTGAGTCGAGCTAAGGACGATCTCCTCAAGATCCGAAACCTCGGCAAAATTTCCCTGAAAGAGATTGAGGAAAAACTTGAGAACCTTGGTCTCTCCCTCCAGAACGACAGGGCTGGAGACACAACGGACAAGGAGGACGAGTCTGAATGAGACATTTAGTTGATAGAAGAAAACTCGGTCGCCCTGGCAGCCACCGTAGGGCCATGTTGGCCAACCTGGTCGCCAGCCTGATCCTCGAAGAGAGTATCGAGACCACGGTGACCAGAGCAAAAGAGGTGCGCCGGGTGGCGGAGAAGATCATCACCAGGGCCAGAGGCGGTTCCCTTCACGACAGGCGAATCGTCATATCCAAGATGAACCACAAAGCCGCGGTCAACAAGCTTTTCGACGACGTGGTCAAACGCTATACCGAGCGTCCAGGTGGATATACCCGTATCGTCCGTACGGGATATCGTAACGGCGACGCCTCTCCTATGGCGGTCATCTCGCTGGTCTAGAATGGATATCTCCATTGCCTCCCTTCAGGGACTGAGCTACTCTTACCTGGAGGTCGGCAATCTTGCCCTCGACGGAATAGACCTCGAGGTGCAAAGGGGCGACTGGATCGCCCTTCTAGGGGGCAACGGCTCCGGAAAGTCCACGCTGGCTAAACACTTCAACGCCCTGCTCACTCCGATGCAGGGCGCTTGTTTTATCTGCGGCATGGACAGCAGGGACGATAAAAATCTCTGGGAGATCAGAAAGACCGTCTCCATGGTCTTTCAGAACCCTGAGAATCAGATCGTCTCTACTGTGGTGGAGGATGACACCGCTTTTGGACCGGAAAACCTGGGATTGCCTACGGAAGAAATAAGAGCAAGGGTTGACAGAGCGCTGAAGATAGCTGGACTGTGGGATAAGGCGGAGGTCGCGTCTTATACCCTATCAGGAGGCCAAAAGCAGAGGCTTGCCATAGCTGGAGCGATAGCCATGGACACCCCCTGCATAGTTCTTGACGAACCTACCGCCATGCTCGACCCTCAGGGACGGAAAGAGGTCATGGATCTTTTAAAATCCCTTCATGACAAAGGAACGACCATTATACACATAACCCACAGGTTGGAGGAAATAGAGAACGCCACGAAGGTGGTCGTGCTTAAAAAAGGAAAACTCGTCTGGCGAGGAACCCCTAAAGAGCTCTTTCTCAGACAGGAGCTCGAATCATGGGGGCTTGAGCTTCCACCTATGGTTGCCATGTGGAGAGAACTGGCTAAAATGGGGACGATCGGTCAAGACGTTCCTCCTGAGACTGAAAGGCTGGTACAGGCTCTATGTCAATCTCTATAAAAAACCTCACCCACATCTATCATAGAGGAACTCCCCTTGAGGTGGCTGCTTTGAGCGACGTCTCCCTGGAGATACCGGGCGGATCCTGGACCTCCATAGTGGGACACACAGGCAGTGGAAAGTCCACTCTGGCCCAGCACATGAACGCCCTTCTCCTTCCCGACATGGGAGAGGTCGTCGTGGACGATCTCTCGGTCTCCTCCAAAAAGGACCTTCGGGAGATAAGGAGAAAGGTGGGCCTGGTATTTCAATATCCTGAGCAACAACTTTTTGCCGAAACCGTTAAAGACGAGCTATCCTTTGGTCCCAAAAACTGGGGCATGACCGATAATTTGGACGATCTATCGGAAAAAGTGCTCGACCAGGTCGGCCTGGACCGGACCTACCTGGACAGATCCCCCTTCAAGTTATCGGGAGGGGAGAAAAGGAGGGTCGCTATCGCATCGGTCCTGGCGGTAAGCCCATCCTATCTCGTCCTGGATGAACCGACCGCCGGTCTGGACGCCTCTGGCCGAGGGTATCTCTTGAAATTATTGAATAAAATAAATAACTCTGGAACGGCCGTAGTTATGGTCACCCACGATCTTGAGATAGCCTTGGACATGAGCGATAGAATAATAGCCCTTCAACTTGGCAAGGTTGCCCATAGCGGCTCTCCCAGGGATACAGTGTTATATATGTCGTCAAATCCAGTGCCCGGCCTCCTTCTGCCCAGTATAGCTGATTTATGGGTTAAATTATCGAAATATGGAATGGAGATCCCCTTTTCCTGCGATCCATCCACGATGGCAAAAAACATCGACGAAAAAAGAAGAGGAACCAAAAAGTGAAATTTTTAGATAATATGAGCTTTGGACAATACGTCCCGGCCGACTCTCCTATCCACAGGGCTGATCCAAGGTGTAAAATAGTCTCCGCAGTAGCCCTAATTACCGGGGTTTTTCTCGTAAAAGAGCCCTTGGGATTCTCCTCATGGATCGCCGTCTTGATCTTCCTGTCCCGGCTTTCCAGGATCGGCATCCCTATGATGCTCAGGACGGTCAGGCCTGTGATGTTGCTTATAGCCTTTACAGCGGTCATAAACGTATTTTTCACCTCCGGAACCCCTCTGTGGGAGATGGGACCGGTCTCCATAACCTCCGAGGGCATAAGAATGGGAATCTACATGTCCCTTCGCCTGCTGCTTCTGGTCCTGTTCGCCAACCTGCTCACTTTGACCACCAGCCCCATGGCCTTGGCGGACGGCATAGAATCGCTTCTGTCTCCTTTTAAAAAAATAGGAATGCCGGCTCATGATATAGCCATGATGATGACCATAGCGCTTAGATTTATACCTACTCTTCTAAACGAGACGGACAGGATAATGAAGGCTCAGCTTGCCAGAGGGGCGGACCTGGACAGGGGAGGCCTTATCCGCAGGCTCAAGGCCTTCATCCCTGTCTTGATCCCACTGTTCGTGATAGTCTTCCAGAGGGCCGATGACCTAGCTGTAGCCATGGAGGCAAGGTGTTACAGAGGAGGTGGAGGGCGAACAAGGATGAAGCCCTTCATCTGGAGCTGGAGGGATGGCCTTTCTCTGGTCTTTGT
Source organism: Dethiosulfovibrio sp. (assembly GCA_028709985.1). GTDB lineage: Bacteria > Synergistota > Synergistia > Synergistales > Dethiosulfovibrionaceae > Dethiosulfovibrio. The sequence goes on along the minus strand of JAQUTB010000012.1, from coordinate 6,903 downwards.
GATAATCTCGGTTGTCGTCATAACCCTATTGGAAGGGCGGTTAAAACTGTGAGGTATGCGGTGGAGCTCTCCTACATGGGGCAGGCCTTCTCCGGCTGGCAGCTACAGCCTGGAGTCCCCTCGGTGCAGGAGGCGTTAGAAAGTGCTCTGTCGACGTTGGAGGGATCTCCTGTAAGGGTGACGGGGGCAGGCAGGACGGACGGAGGGGTCCACGCCAGAGGTCAGGTAGCATCCTTCGACCTATCAAGGGAATGGACCCCCTACAGGCTTACCTTGGCCCTCAACAACAACCTTCCCGACACCATATCGGTCATGCGAGCGTCGTCCGTCCCTGATGACTTCGACGCCAGAGGGAGCGCCCTGTGGCGAGAGTACGCCTACTTCATATGGCATGGGATATCCTGTTATCCCCATGTCAGGCCAATGGTTTGGTGGCGCAAGGTGGACGACTGGAACGACCGAGAAGTTGAAGAATGTTGTTCCTATCTCATCGGCAGACACGATTTTGGAGCCTTTTGTAAATTATCAGAAAAGCCCGATAATTGCTATCGAACTATCCTCAGGGCTAGATACGTTCGAAGGGGTAAGCTGTCTATCCTTAGGATCAGAGGAACCGCATTTCTCACCAACATGATAAGGATAATAGTAGGAAACCTCGACGAGGTCGGTAGAGGAAGAAAAAATCCAGGCTGGTTTAAAGACCTCCTTAACGGTGGGGATCGGACAGATTCGTCCACGACCGCTCCATCCTCAGGTTTATTCTTCTGGCGGGTTGGCTACGACGATTTTTAACGGTAAAATCGTGGGTGTTAGAGAGACTAAGGACAAAGGTTGCAACTTAGGAGGAGATCGCCAGGTGTTTGGTTTTGGGAACGACATTGGAATAGATCTGGGGACCGCCACGGTCCTCATATACGTAAAGGGTCGAGGAGTGGTGCTTCGTGAGCCTTCTGTGGTTGCCGTGGATCAGGAAAGCGGCAAAATACTGGCGGTAGGTTACGAGGCCAAAAACATGGTAGGAAGGACCCCAGGCAACGTCGTCTCCGTCCGTCCCCTCCGGGACGGGGTCATAGCGGACTACACCATGACCGAGACGATGCTCCGTTACTTCATGAGGCGGGTCAACACCGGCTTCAGGCGGTTTTTCAGAAATAGGGTTATGATATGCGTCCCCTCCGGTGCCACCGACGTGGAGAGGCGGGCCGTCCTTGAGGCCGCCGTTGAGGTTGGGGCCAAGGAAGCCTATCTGATAGAGGAACCTATGGCAGCAGCCATAGGGGCCAACCTCAACGTAGAAGAGCCGAGGGGCAAAATGGTCGTCGACATAGGCGGCGGAACCACCGATATAGCGGTCATATCTCTAGGTGGAATAGTGGTCTCCAAGTCCCTCAGAATCGGTGGCGACAAGTTTGACGAGTGTATCATGAGATACCTTCGCAGACAGTACAACCTGGCCATAGGGGAGCAGATGGCGGAAAACCTTAAAATAATGATAGGGACCTGCCTCCCTGACGGAGAGGAGATGGAGATGACCCTTAAAGGTCGTGACCTAGTCCAGGGTCTCCCTCGCCAGATAGACGTCAGCAGCAGAAGCGTATGTTCCGCAATAGGAGAGAGGGTCCAGTCCATAGTCGACGGTGTCAGAAACGTTTTAGAGCTCACGCCACCGGAGCTTTCAGCCGATATAATAGACGGAGGGGTGGTCTTAACAGGAGGAGGATCCCTCCTGAGAGGACTGCCTGAACTCATCTCCAGACAGACCGGCATAAGGTGCTTTGCCGCCGACCAGCCCACCGAATCTGTGGCACTGGGAACCGGCATAGCTCTCGCCAACATAAATCGGCTTCTAGACTCCGGCAAGGGCGGCATACTTTTTTCCGCCAGAAGGGGTCGACGTCGCCGCTGGTAAGGGGGCATAGCTTTGCATAAGGGAATATACGCCGGAGTATCGGCCATGATGGTCCAGCAGACCTCGCTGGACGCAGCGGCCAATAACCTGGCCAACGTCGATACCGCTGGTTTCAGAGGTAGAAAAGCCATAGCTAAATCATTTCCTGAGGTTCTCATGGAGAGGATAGACCCGGCAAAAAGCCAAGGAGAGATTCCGCCATGGCCCTGGAGGAGCCACCCTATCGGCGTGGCCTCCATGAATCAGGTGCTCTCCGAGACCTACATGTCCACCGAGGCTGGAAATATGCAGGTAACCGACGGGCCTCTAGACTTAGCCCTTGAGGACGTAAACAGCTTTTTCGTGGTCATGGACGGAGAGGGCAACCAGTTCTACACCAGGGCGGGACATTTCGTCCTGAACCAGGACGGCCAGATCGTCACCCCAGATGGACATCTCCTGGTAGGGGAAGGCGGTCCCATAGAGGTCGGTGAGGCCGCATCTGTTGCCTTCTCCGACGACGGACAGGTCATAGCCGACGGAGAGGCAGTGGGACAGATACAGCTCGTCCAGTTCGAGACCCCAACCTACCTCAGGCAGGCAGGAAAGAACCTCCTTGTTGAGACAGACGACTCCGGCGGGCCAATACCTCAGGAAAATCCCCAGGTCACCGTGGGCGTGTTGGAGAGATCCAACGTCAGCGTTGTGGAGGAGATGGTCCGAATGATAGAGGCCCAAAGATCCTACGAGGCCGCCTCCAAAGGTGTTCAGACCTCCGACGACATGACCGGTCGACTGATAGCCTCACTTGGAAAAGCGTAAGGAGGAATAAAGATGATAAGATCCCTTTGGAGTGGAGCCACAGGAATGATCGCCCAGCAGACAAACCTGGACGTAACGTCCAACAACCTGGCAAACGTCAACACCGTGGGTTTCAAAAAGGTAAAGACCAACTTCGCCGACCTGCTCTACCAGATAAACCGCGAGCCAGGGGCTCCCGTAGAGGGAGGAACCACCGTCCCCACCGGAATTCAGGTTGGACTCGGAGCAAGAGTCACCGGAACCACCAGGATAGTCACCCCCGGAAACTTTGAGGTTACCGACAACCCTCTGGACATAGCCATAGAGGGGAACGCCTACTTCCAGGTCATCACCCCAAACGGAGAGATAGCCTACTCCGCAAACGGAGAGTGGCGTAAGGACGGGGACGGCCAAATAGTTACCTCCGACGGCTACCTTCTCGAGCCCGCCATAGTCATACCGGAGGACGCCACCGATATCACCGTAAGCTCCACGGGACAGGTGTTCGTCAAACAGCCCGGAGACGAGGCAAACCAGGAAGTTGGTCAAATAGAGATAGTGCGATTTGTCAACCCGGCCGGACTCAGAGCCATAGGTCGAAACCTATTCAGAGAGACCGAGGCAAGTGGAGCCCCTCAGATAGGCAACCCAGGGGACGACGGCTTCCCCACGCTGGAGCAGGGCATACTTGAGAGATCCAACGTACAGGTAGTCGAGGAAATGGTCAACCTCATAGTCGCGCAGAGGGCCTACGAGGCGAACTCCAAGACCATCCAGACCGCCGACAGATTTCTTGAACTGGCCAACTCCCTCAAACGCTGATTCGGGGTATTATCGGTGATTTTCGATGCCAGGCGGGTCCCCATGAGGACCCGCCATCGTCGTATAATACCCTTGACGGTTGGGATACTGTTTTTACTTTTAACCTCGACATCTCAAGGAGCGGACCTTTCCATAAAGGTTAGAAACGAACAGATCGTGACCTCAGGGGTTATCAGGCTCCAGGACCTGGCTGAAATAGCCTGTGACCAGCCGGATCTCATGGTGGCGGCCTCTCAGTCCGAGGTTACAACTGATGGAGGTATCATAACGCCGGAAGACGTCGTCTCAGCTTTGGCCGCAAACGGTATAGGTGGTATAACTTTAAAGTTGACCATGGCCGACTCGGTGTACTTCAGAGGGGAAACCCCTCTAGAAAAGACCATCAGGAGGTCCGCTGGGTGGTCTGGGACGGTTGAAATCGTGGCGGACAGGCCTATCCCATCCCACGACGACCTAATCGATCTGGACGGTATTTTCCCAGGTTCCCCCTCGTTAAACCTCAAATTCAGGACCTCCCAGGGGGATCAGTTTTTGCCGGTTCGTCTAAAATGGCTGATCCCGGCGGTGGTGGCCTACAGGCCGGTCAGGAGAGGGGCCACCATAGGCCCATCGGACCTGGCGATAAGCACAATCGAATATCAGAGAAACAGGCGTTACTACTCCGACCCAAAGGTCCTGGTCGGGATGGAGGCCACCAGAGACACGGCCAAGGGAGAGCCCTTCACAGCCAGGACCACCGATGACGTAGCTGTCGTAAAATCCGGCTCTCCTGTGAGGATAGTCCATAAAAAGGGCTCCTTAACCGTCACAGCGCCAGGCAGAGCCATGGAAAGCGGCTCTATCGGGGACGTCGTCAAGGTCAGAAACCAGAGGACCAGATCTATCATATCCGGGATCGTCACCGGTCCGGACACAGTGGAGGTTACCTCAGATGAATAAAAAAACGATAATCACGTCAGTCATTCTCCTGAGCCTCTGGACCACTCATCTATGGGCTCAGTCTCTCTGGCAGGACGGCACCAACTACATAGGTGATGAGAGGCCCACCAGAATCGGGGATATCGTCACGGTGAAGGTGGACGAGAAGACCACCACCAAAGACGAGGCCAAGACGGAGACGACCAAAGACGGCAGCGCCACCGTCTCCGAGGGAACGGGCCTTTTGGACTTTATTCGTGGACTGGGGCTGTCCTCCACGACCTCCTCAACCGGGGACGGAAAATCCAGCAGAAGCTATTCCACCAAGGCCCAGATAACCTGCATGGTCACGGAGATTTTGCCAAACGGCAACCTGGTAATAGAGGGAACCAGAGACCTCCAGACCCACGGAGAGACCCTTCGCATGAGGATAAGGGGAGCCATAAGGCCCCAGGACGTGGACGGAAACAACACCATCGATAGCAGCAGAGTCGCCAACGTGGACCTCATAGTGGACGGCAAGGGAACCCTCACAAAAATACAGAAGCCCGGATTCCTTACCCAGATCCTTCAGGCTATATTCTAGGGGGAAAGTTTATGTTTAAAACTTTATCTATCACGCTAAGGTTGCTTGTAGCTTTGGCCGTAATGACCTCGACCGCCTGGGCCAATATACACCCTCAGGTCCGCATAAAAGACCTGGTTGACATAGACGGCGTCAGGTCCAACCAGCTCTCCGGAGTAGGGGTAGTCATGGGACTCCAGGGAACCGGAGATAAATCCAACATGTCTATCCAGGCCCTCAGAAACCTCATGAGACGTTTTGGCGTCACCTTAACCGAAAAGGACGTAAAGAGCAAAAACGTGGCGGTTGTGGCGGTCACAGCAACCCTTCCTCCCTTCGTCAGGCCCGGTCAGACCGTGGATGTCACGGTCAGCGCCATCGGTGACGCAAAAAGCCTTCAAGGTGGGGTACTGCTCCAAACTCCCCTTCAGGCGGCAAACGGATCGGTCTACGCAGTGGCCCAGGGCCCGGTTCTGGTGGGGGGATTTTCCGCCGGCAAAGGAGGGTCCAGCGTGGCGAAAAACGTCGTCACCGTCGGCCAGATAGGGGGCGGAGCCATAGTCGAAAGGGACGTCCCAACCATGTTCAGCTCCGGTGGATACATGTCCCTTCTCCTCAGGAACCCCGACTTCACCACCGCAAGAAGGGTGGCGGACGCCATCAACGGTAAATTCGGCAACGTGGCGACCCCGCTAGATGCAGGGCGGGTGGCGGTCCAGCTCCCAGGATCCTACGCGTCGTTCCCGTCGGCTTTCATCGCTGACATGGAAAACATGAGGATAACTCCTGATATACAGGCCAGAGTCGTGGTCAACGAGAGGACCGGCACGGTCGTGATGGGCGGAAACGTCCAGATAAGCTCGGTTGCGGTCGCTCATGGAGACTTAACCGTCAGGATAGACCAGGATAACCAGGTATCCCAGCCCAATCCATTCTCTCAGGGGGTGACGACTCCCTACGCCAACAACCAGGTCAACGTGGAGGAACAGAGAGGCTCTTTCATAAAGATGGACTCTACCGCCACAGTGGACCAGCTTGTGGACGCCATCAACTCGGTAGGTGCGACCCCCAGAGACGTCATAGGCATACTTCAGGCCATCGACAGGGCGGGAGCGCTCCACGGAGAGCTTGTCATAATGTAGAAAGGAGTTTTATAACGATGAGAATATCCGAGACTCCCGCTCCTTCGTTAGTTAAGGCAAAGGAAAACGAAACCCTCAAAAAAGCCTGTGCCGACTTTGAGGCTATCTTTTTGGCTCAGATGTGGAAAAAAATGGCATCCCAGGCCAGGGAAATGGGAGGTCGTAAGGACCAGGATCGGCCCTTTGGAGCCATGGAGGACCTTGCGATAGAGATGTCCGCTGAGGCCATGGCTGGTCAGGACGGCAACGGTCTCTGGAAAGTCCTATACGACAGCCTCAAGGGCGATGAATAGCGGTCTTGGAGGATCCCCCTGGTGGAGCAACGGCCTTAGTTTTTCCTGCATCGGATGCGGAAGATGCTGCCGAGGCGAACCAGGAGCCATATACTTCACCGAACGAGAAGAAGAGATGATCTGTGACCACCTGAACATCTCAAAAGAACGTTTCAGGGAGGAATACGTCACCCACCGTTGGGGCGATCCCAGCATAAGGGAAAAACCGAACGGCGAATGCCTCTTCTACGACCCGGTCACGGCTCGCTGTGCTATATACAAAGTCAGACCCTCTCAATGTAGGACCTGGCCCTTTTGGGAGGACATACTCGAAAGCCCCGGGGAGTGGAAAAGGGCCTCAAGGAGATGCCCCGGCATCGACCAGGGCCGTCTATGGACGGAGGAAGAGATCCGATCGATCCTGGAGGACTCGCGATGAGCGACCTAGGGGAGATACTGCCGGAGATAAACTGGTGGCTGATAATATTCACGCTT
>JAQUTB010000301.1 GCA_028709985.1 Dethiosulfovibrio sp. | reverse complement strand
CAGCGATTCGGTCCTCGAAGAGGCCATAAACCTCAAGCGGTAGTGTCCTATGATAGAGGTTACTAGGCTCAACGGGTCGGTGTTTATCCTGAACGCCAATCTTATAGAGACCGTGGAGGCTAATCCCGATACGGTGGTGACGCTTGTCAACAGCCATCGTTACGTCGTCAAAGAGTCTCTCGCGGAGATAGTGGAAAAGGCGGCGGCCTACCAGGGAAAGAGGTGGCCGCCATCTTTGACGTGAAGGGCGTCTAGAGGTTATGATATAGGCGAACCTTTTCGGTTTAGTCGATATTCGGTGAAAATGGGGGCTTCAACGTGGATCTTGCATCGGTCATAGGACTCTCTCTAGCGTTGATATTGGTTATAGGGGGTATCATAACAGGAGGTGAGGCTTCTGCCTTCATCAACCTGCCTTCTCTTTTAATAACCGTAGGAGGAACTCTGGGGACTGTCATAATGGCAAACCCTATGGGGCGCATAAAAAAACTGGGCAAAGTTACGAAAATAGCGTTTTTCTCCCAGACTCCTGACATGGTCTCTTTGGTTCAGACCATAGTCAGCTTCGCCGAGAAAGCCCGACGGGAGGGGCTTCTCGCCCTAGAGGCCGATGCAGGGGAGCTTGATGACGAGTTTTTGTCCAAGTCGATCCAGCTGGTCGTCGATGGAACCGATCCTGAGCTTGTTAAAGCCATTCTAGACACCGAGATAAGCGTTCTGGAGGAGAGACATGCCGCCAACAAGGGGATGTTCGACACAATGGGGGAACTTTTTCCTGCCTTCGGTATGTTGGGAACTCTTATAGGGCTTATCGCTATGCTTCGAAACTTGGACGATCCAGGTTCTCTTGGTCCTGGGATGGCGGTGGCGTTGATAACCACCTTTTACGGTTCGTTTATGGCAAACCTCTTCGCTTTGCCGGTCTCTATCAAGCTGGCTGCCAGGTCTTCCGAGGAAACAGTGGTGAGAGAACTGATGGTTGAGGGTGTTCTTGCGATCCAAGCAGGCGAAAACCCTCGCATAGTGGAGGAGAAGCTAAAGGTTTTTCTTCCCCCGGAGCAGCGTAAGGAGCTGGAGGAGAAGAGCGGTTCAGAGAAAGGCGGCGAGTAGGCCTTGGCTCGGGAGAGGAAGAAAAAAGAGGAGAAGGGCGGCGCCGGTTGGTTAGCCACTTACGGAGATATGGTGACCCTACTGTTGACCTTTTTTGTCCTCCTTTTTGCCTTTTCTTCCATAGATGTGGAAAAATTTAAAAAAATGATGATCTCCTTTCAGGGAGCCCTTGGGGTTATGCAGGGAGGCAAGTCCCTCCAAGAGGACCCCTTGCCCTATGGAGGGGCTTCGGGATATGACGCCGGAGACGAGAAGAGACAGACCCAGTCCACCTTCGAGGTCGAGAGAGAGCTTCGGTCCTTTCTAAAGGATAACGAGCTTGACAAGGACGTATCTATCACAGTAGATCAAAGAGGAGTCACTGTTTCCCTGTCAGATCAGTTTCTTTTTCCACTTGGAGGCGTTGAAGTTCGACCGGAGGGCAAGAGGATACTGACAAAACTGGGGGAACTGCTTAAGGGCAGGGTACCTGCTTTGGCTGTGGAAGGCCATACCGACGATCGCCCTCTGAGAGGCGGTCCTTACAGGGACAACTGGGGCCTATCCGCGATAAGGGCCGCTATAGTTGCCTCCTATATGGTCGATAGCGGAGGGGTAGATCCGAACATAATCCAGGCGGTCGGCTACGGGGCCTATCGTCCCGTGGTTCCCAACGATACCGACGAAAACAGATCCCTCAACCGTAGGGTTGATCTGGTGATACTCTCCAAGTACCCTAAACAGTGAAGGCAGATCGGAGGCTTTAATACATGATTAAAAAAATTTTATTGATTACCCTGGTGGCTCTGATCGCCCTCATCGGTGGACTTGGGGGGGGCTATTTCCTTGGGGTCCGCTTCGGGGGGGACCAGAGCGTAACCGGTGTCTCAAAGGATATGGAGCGGCCTGGCCCCATTGTGGATTTCGGCGATTTCGTCATAAATCTAGCGGATAAGGACCCTAAACTGGTGAACTTCGAGTTGGCACTTGAGGCCTCAAGCGTGAAGGGGGAGACGGTGTTGACCGACGGAGGGTGGCGTAGCCATATTCGTAACGAGGTCTTGTTGACGGTAAAGGATCATATAGCCGACGATTTCAGGAGCGCAGAGGGGATCATGGAGCTGAGTGATAACCTAAAAAGACGGATAAACGCCGTGCTTCCATCTGTGGACGGAAAGGTCGTCGTCAGGCGGGTACTTTTCCGTAAGTTCGTTACACAGTAGACCCGGTTCCCGGTGGAAAGGTGGTGAGGAACTGTGACGCCAGATGTGCTTTCTCAGTCTGAGATAGATTCTCTCCTCGATATCCTCACCAGTGGGGACGTGGACTTCGAGGAGATCTCCCAGGCCTCCGCTGAAAAAAACATAAAGGGATACGACTTCCGTCGTCCGGATAAGTTTAGCAAGGACCAGCTGAGGGCGATTCAGATGATCCACGAGTCCTTCAGCAGACAGTTGACAACCAGCCTGTCGACCATGGTCCGGTCTATCGTCACATGCGAGGTGGCCTCGGTGGACCAGGTTGCCTACGAGGAGTTCGTTCGCTCCATGGTCCAGCCTACTGTGATGGGCGTGCTTGAGATGTACCCTCTTGAGGGTAACGCTGTGATAGACATGAACCCCAGCCTTGTCTTCTCCATCATAGACCGCCTCTTAGGCGGTAAGGGCGAAATTTTCGGCAAGCCGAGGGATCTCACCGACATAGAGTCCACGGTGATAGAGAGGGTTTTCATGAAGATGCTGGAGATCCTGGAGGACAGCTGGAGCACCGTGGTGGACGTGAGGTTTCGTTTTGAGAGCATGGAGAGCAATCCCTTTTTTGTCCAGATATGCCCCGGTACGGACATGGTGTTGCTTGTCACGTTAAAGGTCTCAGTAGGCGACGTAAGATCGGAAGAGCGTCG
>JAQUTB010000300.1 GCA_028709985.1 Dethiosulfovibrio sp. | reverse complement strand
CGCTTTGGACATAACTCCTCATAGTCTCTCTCCTCCCTTCAAATCAAAGAACCCCGGAGCCTATGCCCCAGGGTTCTTCTGAAAGCCACGCCAGTCCATGGCCTTGGCTCCTACGTCTATACGCACTTTGTAGCTGGTTCCGTCCACGTTCCAGACCTGCTGCTGTTCCAGATAAGGCTCTTTTATCCCGTTCAGGAAAAACAGCTTTACCGTCTTGCCCTTCTCGGCGGCAAGGTAGAAAGCGGTCTCGCTCACGTCGTCCAGCCTGGGATCTGATACAAGCTCGAAGGCCCCGGCGTAGGGGTTAGATCCTCCTCCGGTGGCCTTATTAGCCGCGGTATCCACCGAAAGGGGGGTCTCGGTCTGCTTCAAAAACCGCCTCGCCGCCAGCTCCAGAGACACAGGAACCACGAGAAACTTGGGAACCACCGTCAGACGCCTCTTGCCGCTGAGGTCGGTCTGCCTCTTCATCGCCATAACCATGGTGGACAAAGCGGCAAGGGTGGCCTCGAAGTCGGTAAAGCTGAAAGCCGCGGCGGCCTGGAGGTTGTTGTGGGCGGCACAGAACAGATCCTTCTTGTCCCCCATCTTGGGGTTATCCAAAAAGGCCTGGTATCCTACGTCAGCGACCTTACGCCTGGCGGCCTCGCCCATCTTCTTAGGCGTGTCGGTCAAGACTCCGAGGGCATCGTTTATGATCGCCTGCCTGGAGATCGAAAACACCCTTCCGAAGGTCCCTATCTTCCAGGCCTCCGACTCCTCGCCCATAGACCCTGCCTTGTACTCCCCGTCCTCGGTTATAGGGAGCAGATCGTCAACCTCTCCGGCCCTGGCCCCTCGATGCTCCTTAAAGTCCGAGACCACGCCGGAGTCGTCCATCCACTTAAGGTAACTCTCCTCCTGGAAGCCCCATCCGTCCATGAGGGAAACCCTGGCGACATCGCCCAGGATAACCGGCAGATCGGAGGTGGTGAGGGCACGGCCTATCATCTCCATGGGATGAAAGCCCGGACTCTCGCCGTTTCTGACAAGGCACTCCTCCGCCAGCCTCTCAAGCCGGAAGCCCCGGAGATCCGCCGCACCGGGAGCGGGGTCTTTCACATCTACCCCACCACGAAGACAGAGGGCATCCACAGCGGCGGAACGAAACTTCTCCTTCTCGTCTTTAGTCACAGTCCCCGGGACGTTAAGAGGCTGCCTGTCCGCCTGGAGCCTCTTTATAACCTCCGCCCTCACGGACTCCACGCTGGCCCCAGACCTAACGAACTCCTCAAGGTCCAGGCTAAAGGACCTTGCCATCTGCTGGATCTCCGAAGCCCTCTCCCGCTCCTCCCTGATAGCCCTGCTGATCGAATCATCGGGGTTCGAAGGCCCCTCCGGCTGTCCCTGGGGCTGACTCCGGTTCTCCGGCTGACCCTGGCCCTCCGGCCCCGTCCCCGCTCCGCTCCTGGTTCCATCACCAGGCAAAGGCACATTTCTTTTCACTTCGTCGTCTCCTCCTTCTGCGTCTGCGCTCCGACCGATCCCCACCGAGGAATCTGCCGGAACGGATACTATGGAAATCTCAAGCCCTTCCCACCGGGTGGCGACAAAACAGGGGCCGTTAAACCGGCCATCGCTTGAGACGTTGCCGGACCGCACTTCCTCCCAGTTGTTCACCCTGTAGCCCACCGAAACGCCCTTCAAAGATCCAGACAGGACCTTTCGATACACCTTCTCGCGTTCCTCGTCGTCGTCGAACCGGACCAGGGCCTTGCCCTTTCTGGTGGTCTCGTCGACCCAGACCTTCTCTATGGCCCCTATAGGCTGGTCGGACCTATGGTTCCACAGGAGGACTCCCATTTCCTCAAACCGCTTAAAGTCCGCCGCCCCAGGGCTATGGGACAGATATTCCGTCGTATTCCACCGGGTGACAGGGCTTTCTGACGAAAAAGAGAGCTCCACAGTTCGGGAGCCCTCTTCCGCCTTCCGTCCCTCAAAGCCCGCTATCTCCTGATAGCGAACGCCCTCAGAGGGTTGATCTCTCCTGCCGTAGCTCCCAATAGTCATAAGATCATCCTTTCTCTTTCGTCCCTTCCGAATTATCCAGCCCCAGACTCTTCCAGTATTCCATCTCCCGGCCCCTTTGCTCTAGCACCTCTCGCCAGTCCCTGCCCCTGGAGGCACAGACATCCTGCAACGTAGTCAGGCCAGCCGAAAGCTCTTTTGTGGTGGCCACCACCTCCTTTAGGGGATCGACCCACTGTCTGCCTGGAGGAACCCACCGACAGCGGTTATAGACCTCAGGCTGAGAGAAATAGTCCCTTATGGTCACCTTCCCCGACAGGACACAGGAAGCCACAAAGGAGTTCCAGACCGGCTCCATAACCTTCTCGACGATAATCTGCCTCAAAACCTTATACCCAGCCTCGTCCTCTAAGGCCGCCGCCCTGGCTGAGCTGTAGTTTGTCTGGCTCACGTCCCGGCTGACGGCTTCGTAACTTTGGCCCATACCTGCCCCCACCAATCTCTGCTGGAGGGTAACGAAGTCGGACGCTCCGGCGTTGGGATGGGTCGGGTTTGCGAAGGTTACGTCCGCCCCTTCGGGCAGGGTGTTTATAATCCCAGGCTCCAGCCTGGTCACCGGCTTATCCCGACCGGACCTATCCTGAATCATGCCGCTACGGCCCACGGAAGCAGGGCCACCGGATCCGGTCTTAACGAAAGCGGCGAAACAGGCCGCCACCCTGGCCGCCATAAGCTCGGCGTCCATATACTCCCCCGAGTCCTTTATGTTGCCCATGACGTGGGCAAACTGGCTCATGCCCCTGACCGCCTGAGGCCTGGTCTTCAGAAACAGAGGGAACACCCTCTCCGCCGGAACCCTCACCGCCTCGGTGGGGATACCGTCAATATTGTCCTTGTAAAACCAATACCCTACAGGCTTCCAGGTTGGCGACACCTCGACGCCGGAGACTATCCGAACGTCCTTCTTGCCGGGGATCCACGTCGCCC
>JAQUTB010000299.1 GCA_028709985.1 Dethiosulfovibrio sp. | reverse complement strand
CCACGTCGCGGAGATAGTGGTTCCCCTCATGGCGGGGCTATACATACTTGGCTCACTCGTGGTGGTCGTAACCCATTTCTCCGAGATACCGGCGGTGTTCTCACTGATATTCAAGAGCGCCTTCGGAGCCAAACAGGTAGCAGGAGGTGTCCTTGGACACACCGTGGCAATGGCCTTCAGGTATGGCGTATCCAGAGGACTGTTCTCCAACGAGGCGGGAATGGGATCCACCCCCAACGCCCACGCCACAGCGGACGTAAAGCACCCTGCGAGACAGGGATTCACAGCAATGATGGGGGTCTTCGTCGACACGATCCTCATATGCACCGCCACAGCGGCTATAATACTTCTGTCCGGCACCTTAGACAGCGGCAAGACCGGCGTCGAACTGACCCAGATAGCTGTCGAGGCCACGCTGGGATCCTGGGGCCCGACATTTATAGCCGTAGCCCTGATGTTCTTCGCATGGACATCGATACTTGGCAACTACTACTACGGCGAGAGCAACCTCATGTACATCTTCCCCAACTGCGGCAAAGGCGGACTGGCAATATACAGGGTCATGGTCCTGGGTATGCTCATGTTCGGCGCCACCAGCTCGGTCCCCTTCGTGTGGGAGCTTGCGGACTTCTTCAACGGCATAATGGCCCTTCTCAACCTGATCGGCATACTGCTTCTGTCAGGCATAGTGGTCAAGATGATGGACGACTACGAATCTCAGATCAAATCAGGAATCGACGATCCGGTGATAGACAGAAAGGCTTTCTCACAATACTATAAAGGCTAGGTGATCTATCTATGAAGGAGACTCTGGCTCTAATAGCCCAAGCCAGCTCCATCCAGGCGTCAAAGGGCTCGGTGGCAACCTACATCCCGGAGCTGGCGAAGGCCGACCCTGAGGCGTTTGGACTGGCAGTCACAGAGTGCGATGGAACACAGTATCTCTCGGGAAACTGCGAGTTTCGCTTTACGTTGCAGTCCATATCAAAAGTGGTCACCCTCGCTCTGGCGTTGGAGGAGCGGGGAAAGGACAACGTTTTCTCGGCGGTGGGCAACAGCCCCACAGCTGACCCGTTCAACTCCATAATGAGGCTTGAAATGGACGCCCCTCACAGGCCCCACAACCCTCTAATAAACTCCGGTGCGATAGTGGTGGTCTCGTTGCTGCCCGAGGAGGGACGGGAGGGCAAAATAGAGGCTATCCTGGGCATGGCCAGAGATCTCATGGCTAACGGCAGTGTAGAGATAAACGACCGGGTTTACCGATCGGAGAAGAACACCAGCGACAGAAACCGCTCTTTGGCCTATTTTCTCAGGAGCGTGGGGAGCCTGAAGGGGGATATCGAGGATATCCTGGACGTCTATTTCCGCCAGTGCAGCATAGAGGTAAACGCCAAGGACCTGTCTGTCCTGGGGGCGACCTTCGCCTGCGATGGCCTCAACCCGATCACGGGAAAACAGGTCATCTCTCCTCAGACAGCCAAAATCGTCAGAGCCATAATGACCACCTGCGGAATGTACGACGGATCGGGAGAGTTTGCCGTCAACGTAGGGATCCCCGCCAAAAGCGGCGTCGGTGGCGGAATCATGGCGTCGATCCCAGGAAGGATGGGGATAGGTGTCGTCAGCCCCCCCCTTGACGAGAGGGGCAACTCAGTGGCGGGGCTGGCCGCTCTCGCCGCAATTTCGGAACAACTCAACTGTAGGGTGCTTTAACAAAGCGAGGGGCGGATCCGGTTGGATCTGCCCCTCGCTTTATATATCGGTAAAACCGCTCAAAATAGAGCGCACCCCCAAAATAAGCTCCTCGAGACTGTGAGATCTGGCAGCCCCACAGACCTTTGCTGGTTTATCGCAAAGCAGACAAACTCTTGGGGGATAGCCTATATCGGCACGGCCTAAAGGCTCCCCTGTCTCGTCTAGGACGTCCAAATCGGCAAGCCTTCCAAGAGGATGGCCTTCCTCTATACCGATAGACAAGGCCTTCAGGTCCCCGGGAGCCATATCGACGACCCAATGTCTGGACGATCCGTCCTCGCCATACACCTGGGAGGTCTGTAAAACCCTATCTCCCAACGATGCCTCCACCGCCCGAAGTAGGGCGATAAAACCGTCCAGCATCCCGGGAATGTTCTTATCGGGACCAGGGATGACCATTGATAGAGACAGAAGAGGCTTACGATGCTCTTTAACGAGCCCCTGCCTAAGCTCCCATCGCTCCTCCCTGGCCCTCAGAATGGACTGTAGAGAGCTGTTCATTCGACCGATCTGATACGGTCTATTATCCGACCGTCCCTGTACTCCACCTCCGCCACGACTCTACCCTGTGGCCTGACCTCCTCGGGAACCCCGGTCATGGACAGGGCCATATCCCGTAGGTGTCGGATCGAGAATACAGGCAGTCCAGCCCTCTCAAGGACCTCCTTAAGCTCGGGCCTGGAGGGATTTACCGCCATCCCCCTCTCGGTCACCAACAGGTCCACTGTGCTCCCCGGCGTGCTGACCGCTATGACCCTGTCCATCACGATGGGAAGCCTGGCCCTCACCAGAGGGGCGACCACCACCGTAAGCTTGGCCCCGGCGGCGGTATCGCTGTGGCCGCCGGAACCACCGATTATCCTTCCCGACGAATCGGTATGGACATTTACGTTGAAATCCAGATCGATCTCCGCCGCACCAAGAATGACCACGTCCAGATCGTCCACCAAAGGGCCTTTATTGCCCGGACTGGCGTAGAGAGACGCCGACACCTCAACGTGCTTCCGATTTGCCCCGATAGAACGGACGGCGTCTAAGTCGAAACACTGGACATCGTAGAGGTTGTCCACCAGGCCCTCCTCGAGAAAACGGACCATCTGGGAGGTTATTCCTCCCATGGCGAAACTGCCCCGAAAGCCACGGTCCGTCATGATCTCCCTGAGATAGAGGGCTGTCGCAAGAGAGGCTCCTCCCGCTCCGGTCTGGAACGACACCCCTTCACGCCATAGCCCCGATGCGT
>JAQUTB010000298.1 GCA_028709985.1 Dethiosulfovibrio sp. | reverse complement strand
ATTAGATTGATAATTTAGTCTATCTGTTGTGCTATGGACAATATTTGTGTGACATGATAAGATTCCTCTGTTCGGGAAACACAGACGTACCTTATTCCTCGGTAGCTCAGTTGGCAGAGCGGGTGACTGTTAATCACTAGGTCGCAGGTTCAAGTCCTGCCCGGGGAGCCAGATCATGTCGATCACTCCTGATTTATGTACATCGGGAGTGATCTTTTTGTGGTTTCCTTCTCTCGTGAGTTCGTCTCCTACCCCCCTCGACGGACCGTTATCTCAGAGAGCGAATAAATTTAAGAGAAAGGGAGGGATCTAGTGATGGAAGCTAAACTCGTTTCTATAAGTGGCATGAACTATTGGCTTATGCCGGAAGGGACGTTTCTTCGGGCCAGAGATACCGAGATGCCCTGGGCGATACTGATCAAGACGCCCGAGGGGACCAGGCCGCTGAGGCGGTAGTAGTCCCCTTTGAGAGATACGGCTCGACCGGAGAGGTTGGGCCGTTTTTTTTGTATGGTTATACATTAAGGGAGGATTTGAGACGATGATCTGTGATAAATTATCAAATGCGATATGCCTGGCGTTTGATCCGTTCGCCCTTTTCCCACCGGATATACCGGTTTGGGTCGTAGGAGGAGCTGTGAGGGACCTGATCCTGAAAAAGGACCCCCATGACTGGGATTTGGTGGTAGATCTGGATATAAACGGGATAAAAGATTTGACCGGTGGCTCCGTCGTAGGGCCGAGTGGCAAGCAGGTCTGCGTTTTTTCTCACTCCCACAGGGTCTTGGAGGTGGCCTCCATGGTCGGCGGCTCTATCACAGCAGATCTTGCCCGCCGTGACTTCACCGTAAACGCCATGGCCCTTGGGAGGGGATGGAGTATCGTCGACCCATTTTGTGGCGAGGAGGACCTACTCCATAGGAGGCTTCGCTTTGTGCCCGAGTTGGAGGACCGGCTGACGGAGGACCCAGTACGGGCCATCCGGTTCTGCCGATTTTCCGCCACTTTAGGACTGACCCCCATGGAGGACCAAATTAAGAGGCTTAAAGCCTTCGTGCGAGAAAACCGTAAAAACCTAAACTCCATACATCCCCAAAGGATAGGAAGGGAGATGATAAAGGGATTGGTGTTACCTAAGGCTTTTTTGTGGCTTCTTTCCGATGTCGGCTTGGTCGAGATGTTTCTGCCGGAGTTTAAGTCGAACAGGGTAAAAGATCTTCCAGAGGGTCCTTTGAGCCTTGCTCTATCCATCGGTTTGCTGTCGTTTGCCCAAAGTCGTTGCGATTGGCACTCCCTCCTGATCTCTTGGGGAGTCCCTTCGGGTATAAAAAGAGGGGCCTTACTTCTGGGGTCGGTCCTGTCATCCCTGTCTTTGCCCTTGGGGATGGACGGTATATGCGACTTAATACTCAACTTTGGCACATCCTGGAGCCGTGATCTGCAGGGCTTGGTGGAACTAGGCTATGCCGATAACGACATTTTTAGGGATAATTTGAGGCAGATAGATCTGGCTCTTCTTCGGTTGAGTGACGCTGAAAGAGCAGGTATACCCCTGACCGGTGGCGATGTCGCGGCGGAGATCGGGGCTGGCCCTCATGTCAGGGTATGTCTTGACCGACTTATGCGTTATGCTCTGTCTGAGGAGAAGCCCTCCCTTGAGAGAGCCATGGACATTATTAGCATCTACCGTTAGGTTTCACGTTATCCACCTTTGCCCCCAACTCACTTATTTGATAGACTTTTTTTAGGGAAAGGATGGTGTCGCAATGTCAAATTGGGCTAAAAAGATAGGCCTGTTTTCCTCTTTATTGTCCCTGTGGGTGGCTCTCACAGGAAGGCTTGATCCTGCTTTTATCCTTGTCGGAGCGGTCGTATCGGTGTTGGTCGTCCGCGTCGTGTGGAGAACGTTCTTCTCCGGTTTTCACGACTTCCATCTGGGGGACCACGGGAGGGGCATAAGGTTTTTACCCCTGCTGTGCTTTATCCCCTGTTTCTTTTTAGACCTTATCCGGTCGACCTGGGAGGTCTCCCTTATCGCCCTAAGGCCTAACCTTTCATTATCCCCATCTATAGTCCAGATCCAAAGTGGCCTGACCAGCAAGACATCCCTGGTCTTCCTTGCAAATCAGATAACCCTGACCCCTGGTACTTTGACACTTGACGCCGATATGGCCCACCATCGGCTGTTTATACACGTGCTGACGCTGGGTAGCGGTGGAACCAAGGCCGTCAAAGACCAGATATCCCAGCTTGAGTCCCGTATAGGGGCCATTACATCATGATCTACCTCGCCCTTTGGGGATTGGCTATCTCGGCCCTTCTCGGGTTTTGGAGGGTTGTAGTTGGCCCGACCGTGCCCGACAGGATTGTGGCGGCTGATACCTTATCGACCATACTCACGACCTTTCTGGCCCTTCTGTCTTTGCTGTTCGACGATACGGTCTTTCTCGATGTCGCCCTCGCCTTTGCTGTGCTTTCCTTCGCCGACGTGTTGATAATGGCTAAGTACTTTGAGCACGGGGAGCTTCACCTATGAGTACTATCACGAGCGTTATATCGGGGCTCTGTATAGTCTTTGGGGTGTTCTTCTCCCTGGCCTCAGTCATAGGGCTGATTCGTTTTCCCGACGTCTACACAAGGCTTCACGCTGGAACTAAGGCGTTGTCCGGTGGGGCTGTCCTCGTTCTCATCGGCGTAGCGATGAGAATAGGGTCATGGCAGGGTGCGGCAAAGTCCATGTTGATCGTGTTTTTCTTCCTTGCCACCAACCCCCTCGCCTCTCATGCCATAGCCAGAGCCTGCTACCGTCATGGCATAGTCCCTTTAGGTGAGGATCTCGACGGTTATGGAGAGTCGATAAAGGAGGAGAGGGTATGAGCATCGGGCTTTTCGTGTTTTTGTCACTGTTTTTGGTCATCACTGCCTTGGTCGCCTCCGAGGCGGAGGAGATGTTGAGCGCGGTTATAGCTCTGTCCGTCTTTGGGGTGTTGCTGGCCATACTC
>JAQUTB010000297.1 GCA_028709985.1 Dethiosulfovibrio sp. | reverse complement strand
GAAAGAGATATGTTCCCAACCTTTACAAGATTAACCATAGTATCCCATCCCTTCCTTTAGATATTTAAAATTTAAAAATTCTACCTGCGACCATATTGATCATCAAAATGATTTGCTATAGACCAGCCCACAGCTTCAACAATTCCTGCTGCCGTAGCAGCATTAATAGCGTTACCAACCCAGGGTATCCAGCCAACTGTCCATTGAGAGACAACCCTTGCACAATTCGCTAAAATAAAAGCGGAAAATTCTTTAGCTGCTACGGAAGTCGCAGTATGTTCAAGTAATGTAACATCAAACACTAAGCCTAAAGATATAGTCATAGTTGTCAGTATTCCCATCAGTGCTACATTATCCGCAGATGGCAACTGTGCCATCACGGCAGCTGAAGCAGCGGCAGCTCCGGCTGCGGTGTGAATTATCATGTGGCATTTTTCCTTTTCGCTGAAAGTCATTCCCTCTGAGGGGGCTTCAGAACCCATAAAAAAGAAAGAAAACAGCAAGAAAAAAACTATTTTTTTTATTTTTATCAAGCAAAAGCACCGCCTTAAATTATAGCTATAAGAACAAGTAATAATTTTCTAAATAAAGCCTAGTCCTTTTTGCCAGGAGACCATTCAAAACCAAAACCATAAAATTCGTCGCAGTCGCCTTGATCTTTAAAATATCTTTCTTCTTTAGTGATACGAAGACCATCTTTTTCTTTTGTTATCTTTGCCACAGAGCAAAGATTTTTGCCTTTTGAGTCTAAATCGTTAAGGATAACAATTATATCGATGTTACCTTCTTGTTTTATTGTAAGCCTTCCATTCGTAATATCTTGAAAAGAGTCAGCACCAGAATAAATAGTGGTAAATATAACCGCTCTTTTTATTTTATCCCCACGGAAAAAAGACATATTCTCTCCATCAGGAGACTCACCACTGCGATCGTCCTTATCTAGAAAGACATAGGGGGGTTTATTTTCTGACCCAAATCTTTTTCCTAAAGGCTGCACTACATCTTTATATCCATCAATCAATTCCACCAGACAACCTAAGTCAAGATCTATTTTTTTCTTTGAAAGTACACCTTCACCTGACTCCCAATTTAAATTTATGAGAACAGGTTGTTTGGGATCAATTTTAACCAAAGCGCTATCTCCACTTTCTTCAAGAACCTTGTTTACGACATACGCCCCGCCTCCAATTAACGTAGTTGCAGCCAAAAGCATAAGAATAACTGTCCCTATTGCAATTTTTTTCTTTTCAATCATTATAAATTCTTTTGTTTTTTCCAGAGAAATCTTATTGCCCACAGTAACCATCTCCCTTTTATGCATTAAAATTTATAATAATCAAGCAAATTTCTATGTCGACACATCTCGCTAACTTAGTGACTACATAACAAAAATTATTATTAAAAAATAAATCTTAGGGGATTAAAATTAAACCAAGCAGTCTAAACACCCTTCATCAGGATACCCTAAAATCCCTTCCCAGTCCATAGGGGATTCTCCCTATAAGTGATCCTTTTCTCTATCCTCCCCTCGTACCCCTCCTCTCTGTCGGAAGGGGTTTTTTGTTCTATAATCTATCTTTAGAGAGGGGGGCTTTGCTTGGAAAAGATGATGTTGGGGAAAACAGGGCTGGAGGTCACCAGGACCAGTTTTGGGGCTTTGCCGATTCAGAGGATTCCGCTTAAGGACGCGGCCTATCTGCTCAGGAAGGCTTTCGACTGTGGGATAAACTATTTCGACACCGCTCGGGCCTACAGCGACAGCGAGGAGAAGATCGGGGCAGGCCTTGGGGACGTTCGGGAGAGGATCGTCATATCAACCAAGAGCCACAGCTCGACACCTCAGGAGTTGAGGGAACACGTGGAGACCAGCCTTAGGAAGATGAAGACCGATTACGTGGATATCCTTCAGTTTCACAACCCTAAGAAGGTTTTCCTTCCTGGGGACGACGACGGCATGTACGACGAGCTTTTAAGGCTGAAGGATGAGGGGAAGGTCCGCTTTATAGGCTACACCAACCACAGTCTGGACAGGGCTAAGGAGGCTGCGACGTCGGGGTTTTACGACACGGTGCAGTTTCCCCTGAACCATCTATCCTCCCAGGGGGATATGGATCTGGCACGGCTCTGCGAGGATCTCGGGGTTGGGTTTATAGCCATGAAGGGGATGTCCGGCGGCCTTATCACCGACGCCAGGCTGCCTTTCGCCTTTTTGAGGCAGTTTAAGGGAGTGGTCCCTATCTGGGGAATCCAGAAGGAGGAGGAGCTGAACCAGTTTGTAGAGCTGGAAAAAGCCCCCCCAAAGCTGGAGGAGCTTTCTTCGCTGATAGACAGGGACAGAAAAGAGCTGGCAGGGGATTTTTGCCGTTCATGCGGCTACTGTCTGCCCTGCCCGGTGGGCATAGACATCCCCCAGGCGGCCAGGATGTCGCTGCTGCTGGGGAGGGCTCCATGGGAGCCTTTTACGTCCCAGGAGTGGCGGGATAAGATGGAGAAAGTCGATGACTGTATCCACTGCAAACAGTGCAGCAGTCGCTGTCCCTACGGGTTGGACACGCCGGAGCTGATCAGAAAGAACCTGATCTTTTACAGGAATTTCCTCAAAGAGAAGGGCATTTAAAGGGCAGGACAGGCACAGGGGGAGGCTAGCTCTACCGAACCGACGGTGAGCAGCCTCTCCGTCACCTCAGGAGAGGCTGGGCGACCGAAGAGGTAGCCCTGTCCGATGGAGCATCCAAGCTCCAGAAGTATTTTCCTCTGACTGTCGGTCTCGACGCCTTCCGCCACGACGGTCAGGCCCCTCACCTGGGCCAGGGCCAGCACGCTTTTGACGATAGCCTGGTTGACCTCTCCGTTTCCCTCGCCGTTTTCCGGCATGAAAACCTTGTCTATTTTGAGGACATCCACGTCGAACCTCGCCAGATATCCCAGTGAGGAATAGCCTGTTCCGAAGTCATCTATGGAGAGGGACACCCCCATGGCTTTTAGGTTGCGTATGACTGTCTCGC
>JAQUTB010000296.1 GCA_028709985.1 Dethiosulfovibrio sp. | reverse complement strand
AAGATAAGAGAGGGCGGCAGCAACGTGGACGTCATAATGATATCGGCGTCCAGGGACAAGACCACGGTGAACAGGAGCATACAGGCCGGGGCCTTCGACTACATAGTCAAGCCGTTCGCCTTCGACAGGATAAAGGCGGCCCTAGAGGCCTTCAAACAGGTTGTCTACAGGCTCAGCGAGGGGCCAAATCAGGTGGACCAAAACGACATAGACAACCTGCTTCTGGCGAGGAACAGGAAAAACGTCCAGAGCACTCTACCCAAGGGACTCAATCCCCATGTACTCAAAAAGGTGGAAGAGCTTATCTCCAAGGCTGACAGACCTCTTTCATCTGTGGAGGCCGCGGATATAATCGGCGTCTCCAGGATAACGGCCAGGCGGTATCTTGAATATCTCGTCGCCTCCGGTTCCGCAACCATGGAGAGGGAGTATCAGGAGGTCGGAAGACCTATAAACAAATATTCGATAATGAGGTGAGGCCCCGTTACGGGGCCTCACCTTTTTTTTGTGTCTGAACAAAAAAGAACACTTAGATACATAAGCTTTGTTTTTCTGTTCTCCTTTATCGAAATACAGTAGAATGGACATAACCTGGTGTGGAGGGTTTTAGCGCATATCGCTTTGCGGTATGAGATTCAGTTAAGGAGGGTTCTTTTTATGGCAAAAGATTTTGGAAAAGGGCTATTGTTAGCTCTGATGGCCGTGTTCACCGCTTCGGCCGCCTTCGCCTGCACCCCTATAGGAGTAGGTAAGGACGCAACCGTTGACGGCTCGGTCATCACCAGCCATACCTGCGACGGATGGTACGACAACAGGATTCAGATAGTCCCAGGACAGACGTTTGAGGATGGGGCTATGGCTCCGGTGTATCAGCACGTGTGCCACGGCACTCAGCCCACGAGACCTCTTCAGAAGGTTCTGGAGATCCCCCAGGCGAAGAAGACCTACACCTACTTCCACATAGGCTATCCCTTCATGAACGAGCATCAGCTCATGTTCGGTGAGGATACCTGGAGCGGTAGGGACGAGCTCTACGCAAAGGACGGAGCCTTCTGGATCGAGACCCTGGAGATATTCGGACTTCAGAGGGCCAAGACCGCCCGTGAGGCCATCGCGGTCATGGGCGAGCTCGCCGAGAAGTACGGCTACAGCGACGGTGGAGAGACCCTCATCATCGCCGACACCAAAGAGGTTTGGGTCTTCGACGTCTGCGGTCCTGGAATGCTCTGGAGCCCCGACAGCGGCAAGCCCGGCGCAATCTGGGCAGCCCGTAGGGTTCCCGACGATCACGTCGTGGTCTGTGCCAACCGCTCAAGGATCGGAGTCATCGACTTCAACGACAAAGAGAACTTTATGCACTCCAAGAACGTCACAGAGCTTGCTGAGCAGATGGGATGGTGGACCCCTGGAACGGAGTTCAACTTCTCCAAGGCCTATAACCCCAACCCCTACGGCTCAGCTCACTATCAGTCTCTTAGGGAATGGAGGGCTCTCAGCCTTCTGGCCCCTTCCCAGAACTTCGAGGCTAGGTCCCAGGCTTACGACTATCCCTTCTCCGTCAAGCCGGACAAGAAGGTCTCCGTACAGGACATAATGGCTATCTTCAGGGATCACCTTGAGGGAACCGATTACGACCTCACCAAGGGAATGGCCGCCGGCCCCTTCGGCAACCCCCATCGCTGGCCCACTCCTAAGACCGTAAAGCCCGAGGGCAAGGAAAATATGGACTGGCCCAGAGCCATATCCATGTTCCGCTGTTCCTACAGCTTCGTGTCCCAGAGCCGCGAGTGGCTTCCCGATCCTGTTGGTGGAGTTCTGTGGTTCGGACAGGACGCTCCTGACACCACTGTCTACGTTCCCATCTACTGCGGCACGACCAAGGTCCCAGCCGGTTGGAGCGAGGGAGTTCGCCATGAGTACGATCCTAACTCGGCCTGGTGGGCCTTCAACTTCGTCAACAACTGGGCTCAGCTTCGTTGGGATTCAATGATCGTTGACATAAACAATGAGCAGCAGAAGTGGGAGAAGGAATTCTTCATGCAGCAGAACGCGGTAGAGAAAGAGGCCGCCGAGCTCTACAAGAAGGACCCGGCTAAGGCAGTCGCCTTCCTCACCGACTACACCTACAGCAACATGGAGAAAGTTCAGGATGCTTGGTGGAGCCTGGCCTGGAAGTTGGTCGGCAAATACCAGGACGGTTATGTGATGAGCGCCGAGGGCAAGCAGGAGCAGCTCGGCTACCCCACCTGGTGGCTTGAGTCGGTCGGCTTCGGCGAGGGTTTTGTAGACTAACTTGCCGTTGAATCGCCATGGCCTCGGTGCTGTGGCGATTCACTTTTATATTTTGTTCAGGGACGGCGTACTTTTAGGGCCTAATGGCACAAAAAACAGGACAAAAGGACACTATTTCTTGAAATCTTGGCCCAGACCCCTATAATGCAGGTCGTCCCATCAGGTTCCACAGAGCCTAGTCTAAAATTATCGAGGTAAAAATATTCAAGGAGGTAATCTTAATATGCGTAAGTTTTTAGCAGTAGCAGCGGTCGTAGCCATGTCCGCGGTCTTTTCCGTGGCGGCGTTTGCCGCTGACGCCCCGGAGATCAAGGATCCAATAATAGTTACCACCTGCGGTCAGAGCCCTGCTGCGGTGATGATCAAAATGTCCTCCATGCAGGCAGGCTTCAAGGCCGAGCACAACAACAACCTTACAGCCGCCGACATAAAGGGCAAGGGATACGCCACCCTCATAGTCACAAGCGGTACCAGCATGAAGGGAATGGGCGCCGCCGGGACCAACGTCGACAAGGAGATCGCCCGTACCCTTGAGCTGATGGACGCCGCTAAGGCCGAGGGCCTTCTCGTAGTCGGAGCCCACGTCGAGGGCATGGCCCGCAGGACCGACCAGTCCGACCAGGCCTCCATAGACGCGGTGCTCTCCAAGGCCGACGTGATATTGGTCACCATCGACAGCGACAGCGACGGCTTCTTCACAAAATACGGTGAAGAGCACGGTAAGCC
>JAQUTB010000295.1 GCA_028709985.1 Dethiosulfovibrio sp. | reverse complement strand
GACCCCTACAGCAGCACCGACCCGCAATCTTCCGTTGCTGTCCTTGGCCGCTTCGGGAAAGTCCTTGACCTTCTGGATATCCTTTATGGTGATAAGTCCCTTGAGAACTCCACCTTTGTCCACTATGGGGAGCTTCTCTACCTTGTGCTTCATCAGAATCTGCTGCGCATCCTCCAAGGTGGTACCCTCAGGAGCCGTTATAAGGTTAGCGGATGTCATCACAAGCGATATAGGTTGATTGTAATTAGTTATAAATCTCATGTCTCTGTTGGTTATTATCCCTACGAGACGATTACCCCCGTCCACAATCGGAACTCCTGATATATGGTAATGGGACATCAGCTCCAGCGCCTCAGTCAAATCATCCTCGGGATGGAGGAAAAAAGGGTCGACTATAACGCCCGACTCGGACCTTTTTACCTTGTCGACTTCTTTCGCCTGACCTTCGATAGAGATGTTTCTGTGGACCATCCCTATTCCACCCTCTCTAGCTACCGCGATAGCCAGCCTGCCCTCCGTCACAGTGTCCATTGCGGCGCTGCATATGGGAATATTGAGCTTTATATCGGGGGTCAGCCACGTATCCACCTTGACGTCTCCTGGGAGAACCTCACTATACCTTGGTTCCAAAAGAACATCGTCAAAAGTAAAACCTTCGTATGGGACAAACCTATCTTTGATATCCATGGGGAGCCTCCTAACTTTTATCTGTCCAAGCGTAAATTGTAAGCATTATAGTGGATTTGACCTATTAAGCAAGTCGCGTCTTTTCACTCCCGTTACCGATGCATAACAGGTCATGCAGCAAGCCCCGCCGACAGATCCAATTTTTTCACCGGATTTAACTTTAAGGTTGACTATTTTAGAATCTATGCTCCATGCCCTATTCAAATTAGCCACTATGTCATCGACCTTAGCGCCGATCCTCGGGATCTGGGCATGGAGGACCACGTCAACCCACCGGATCTCCCATCCTTCGTTCAGAGCCATAGCTATGGATTTTTTTAAAAGACCGTAGCTGTCCGCCCCTTTATATCGCTCTTCGTTAGCGGGGAAGAGCCTTCCGATGTCGGGTAGCCCTGCGACGCCTAATATACCGTCAGCGATGGAATGACATATCAAATCTGCGTCGGAATGGCCGTCCAATCCCAAGGGGGACTCGAACGCAACCCCTCCCAATATCAGAGGTCTGCCTGGAACTAGAGGGTGGACGTCAAACCCCAACCCCGTCCTGGTAATCTCAGCCTGAGAAGCGATCAATTGGGCCATCGTCCAATCTCCCTCGGTAGTTATTTTGAAGTTCAATCGCTCTCCCTCTACGGTGGCCATCCTGTTACCGGAGGCGATCCAAGGCTCCGCCTCATCTCTTACTCCATCAGGAGAGTCCATCATAAGCTCCAAAACGGACTCTCTGTGAAAAACCTGTGGGGTTTGAGTCAGGAGAAGGGAGCTTCTGTCCACCGCGCTCAATCCTCTCGAAACGTCGATTTTTTTTACCGCATCGTCGATGGTTAAAACCGGGACGACCCCGGTAACCTCGTCCACCAAAGGCATCATCCTCCGGCAGAGATCGGAGGACAGAAACGGCCTGGCACCGTCGTGTATCATCACCCATCGACAATCGCAGGCTTGGAGACCGTTGATCACTGAGCATGCCCTGGTATTGCCGCCCTTAACCGCTATGACGTCCGGCGGCAGGATCACATCATCGGTCCAATTCTCCGGCAAAACCAGCACGATACGGTCGACCTCCAACGATCTGGCGACGTCCAAAGACCACATCCAGACCCTCTGCGATCCAAGGGTTCGGAACTGCTTAGGAACCCCTCCCAACCTAGTTCCTCTGCCGGCGGCCATTATCAAAAAGCCCCAGGAGTCTTTCATTCTAGGACTTCCTTACGGACCTTTCCGAATACCATCCGTCCGGCGGATGTCTGAAGCATGGAGGTCACGACGACCTCCACCCTATGACCTATGTAGTCCGCTCCGTCCTCGACCACCAACATGGTGCCATTTTCAAGATAGCCTACACCTTGATGGTGTTCCTTGCCCTCCCTGATCACGTCTACCACTGCCACCTCTCCAGGGAGCAAAGAAGGCTTCAGTGAGTTGGAGAGATCGTTTACGTTGAGGACCACTATGTCCCTTATCTGGGCAACCTTGTTGAGGTTATAATCGGTGGTCAAAATTTTACCGTCGATTTTCTTGGCCAACGCTATGAGCCCGTTGTCAACCGAGTCGACGTCCAGGTCTTTAAGACCTACTTCCATTATGGAGATGTCCAGATGTGACACCTTCTGGAGGGCTTTTACGACATCCAGACCCCTTCTTCCCCTCGTCCTCTTGTTAGGATCCCTCGAATCAGCGACGGCCTGAAGCTCCGCCAGCACAAACCTAGGGAGTATTACAGATCCCTCCAGAAATCCTGTTTTTGCTACATCCAGTATACGCCCGTCTATTATCACGCTCGTATCCAGGATTTTTCCTGAAAGACAGTCTATAACCGTATCGCTAGATTCATCCTCAGGGACCCCAGAGGGCCTATCTCGCCTAAGATTGAGCCTCTGCTTGAGCCCGATGATAAGGGATAAAGCTCCCCTTATATCGTGCTGACGCTGCACGAAAAGCCTCGCGAGGACATAGCCTATAACCAGGTTGAGAAAAACAGCTATGTAAGGACCGACAGGAAGACCCGCAAAAGGCATAGCAACCAAATTAGCAAGGATAAGTCCGATAACAAGTCCCGTAGTAGCGGCGGAGATATCCTGCCACTTGGTTGACTGAAGATGTTTTTCAAATAAGGTACCTATAAGGCCAAGTATCCTCAAGAAAACCGGGGCTATGAGAAACCCCATCAAGCCACATATAAAGACGAATATTCCGCTCAAAGCGAATTTGCTTAGAAGTCTCTCCGCTCCGAACAGCTCGGAAAGATGAGGTATCATCGGGAAGGATAGCTGATATCCCGCTATTCCGCCGAGAAGAGCGAGCAAAACACGGCAAATAAACCTCATTATTTT
>JAQUTB010000294.1 GCA_028709985.1 Dethiosulfovibrio sp. | reverse complement strand
CAACCCCTCCTGGGGATCGAACCTAAGCGACATAAATATCCCTTTGGACAAAAAGATGGAGGCAAAGGCAACCTCCACCGTTGGGTACCGCTGTAACCTGGACGCCAGGGTCGACCCCTTCCTTCCCCTTGGTATTCCCGATGGGGTCAAGTTCTCCACCGAACTCATCGGAGTGGGCTACACCGTTGAGGTCACAGAAGGTGAGGACGTGAACGACTTCATCGTCATGAGGCTGACCAACGAGGCCGACGGAGGGGTGGAAACCTTAAAGTTTAAGTTTGACGGGGTACAACAGAGCGACCACGATGAGACTATCTATTATCCTAAGCTGGAGCTTGTTGGAACCTCTACCCACGCCGTAAACTACGATGCCGCAAAGGGAGAACTCCAGATAGACGGAACATCGATTCCTCTCAGTGCCTACATGAACTACCAGGCCGTGACTCTCGACGACAGCACCGGAACCAGCCATACCTATCTCGCCGAGGTCACCGAGATAGGCAACAAAGCGCAGGTACGGCTTTGGGGACAAGGTAAGCATGAGACCACAGGAGCAGACCAGATGGACTACTTCCAGTGGAACGTGATAAGGACCGAGGACGGCCTTTTCGACCCCGATAGCTATCTGAAGATGACCACCGGCAGCGATAGCAAGTTCCCCGACGAGATAAGTATGTTTATGAACGTCGATAGTTCCGGTAAGGCCCTCAACTTCCGTGGCAACGTAAGCCCTATAATAGGACCAGCTACCAGCAACAGCGTTGTTAATAAAGCTGGAGGTACAGGAGTTACCCCCGCTTACACGGTAACTTCCTCTGATGGAACCACGACAACTGCTAATATAACTTATGATTTCCAGGAAGGAGGAACCGCAGCGACTTTCATTACGATGGCTTTAGCCGATAGCGGCCCTGGCGCAGGAGGTGCGATAAACCTGGCCTTTAAGGGTGTCTCCGAGGATGGTAATATAATTCTTCAGCCGAGCCCTGCTACAGTTTCGCTATCTGTTCCTGACCCTGCAAACGACGCAGCTTTGATAGCTCAGACTCATAAAGTTGTCTACGATCCAGCTAAAGGGACCTTGTCTCTTGTAAATGAGGATACAGGTAAGACGGCATGGGCCTATAGTGACTTCAACTTTCAGACAACCGAGATCAACGGAGCTAAGTATCTAGTGGACTACAGTTCCTCTACCCCTGCTGGAGCTACTTACGGGGATACGGTAACCTTCTGGGGACCAAATGAGATGGGAACGATGACTCCGTTTGTCATGGATCTTACAGCTGGAAACGTTACTTTTAATGCAGTTACTGGACAATACACGGATAGTAGTCCAAGTGGCTCGGGGGATGATTTCGCGACAAAATTCGCCGGTAGCGTGACTGTAACCGCTAAGCCGTCTCCCACCGACCCCTCTAAGCTGATCTTTGCCTACGACAGCACCGACGGAGGTAAACCTGTTTCGTCTATAAGGGAGAACTCCGGCAGTGTCCACGAGGGCAAGGGAACCATATACGATAGCCTCGGCAACGCCCATACCCTTGAGGTCGCATGGAAGAAGGTCGGTAACAACGCCTGGAGCTGGGAGGCGTTCTTCCCCGACTCTCCCGAGATAAAGCTTTCCGACAACAAGGGAGTTCTCCGATTCTCCTCCGAGGGAAAGATCCTTACCGGTGGAGAGAACACAATATCCGTGGCCTTCTCTGCTATAGGCGCTGAGGATGCCGACATCGTCCTGGATTTCTCCGGCAAATCCTTCGACAAGGATGAGATAGATGGGGTTACTCAGTACGGCTCGGCTTTTACCACCAAGCCCTACTACCAGGACGGATACAAAATGGGAGTCCTGAAGGATTTCTCCACCAGCAACGACGGGACCATCGTGGGGATCTACGACAACGGCCAGAACCAGGCCCTTTACAAGGTCTCCTTGGCAAAATTCGCCAACCCTCAGGGCCTATTGAAGGTCGGAGGCACCGTGTTCTCAAAATCCATCAACTCCGGCGAGCCCTCCATCGTCAACGCCATGGTCGAGGGAGCTGGCTCTATCGCTGGAGCTTCCCTGGAGGCCAGCAATATCGATATAACCGACGAGTTCACAAACCTCATAACCACTCAAAGGGGCTTCCAGGCGAGCTCAAGGGTTATAACCACCAGCGACTCTATGCTGGAAGAGCTGCTGAACCTCAAACGATAGGACGGTGGCTTAGATGATTAGATCTCTTTTGACAGGTGTGAGCGGGGTTCTCGCTCACCAGAAGAAGCTGGACGTGGTGGGAAACAATATTGCCAACGTCAATACCGCCGGTTTCAAAAAATCCACAGTGGCTTTTCAGGACCTTCTGTCACAGATGGATCGAGGAGCCATGGCGCCGGACGGCAACCGAGGCGGGGTTAATCCCCGCCAGGTTGGCCTGGGGGTTAAAGTTGGGGCGATCCAGACCATCCATACCCAGGGGCCTATGACCTTCACGGGCAGCAGGACCGATATGGCCATTCAGGGCGAAGGCTATTTCGTCGTTAACGCTGGAAACGAGCAGTATTACACCAGGGCGGGTAATTTCGTGCTGGACGGCAACTCCGATCTCGTCACTTCCGGCAACGGCTACAAGGTCCAGGGCTACGAGAGAGTTGTGGGCGAGGACGGAAAAGAGATCTGGGGAAGTAACCCAGTGGATATAAATATCCCTATGGGCCAGAAGCTGGAGGCCAAGGCGACCACTCTGGTTGGGTATCGCTGTAACCTGGACAGTCGTGTTCCCAGCACGACCCCAGGCGAGGAGGCCGACCCAGCTAGCGTCCACAGAACTAGCAGCGTCATATACGATAGTCTTGGCGGCGCACATAACATGATCACGGTCTGGACCAAGACCGACGACAACACCTGGCAGTGGGATATCTCCATAGAGGGAGAGGACCCGGAGGCGGAGACGCCGGAGATAGCCGTTACAGGCGGTTCCGGCACTGTTACCTTTGGCCCTGACGGCAAGCTTGTGTTGGAGGAGAGCCCGGTTATCACCGTGGG
>JAQUTB010000293.1 GCA_028709985.1 Dethiosulfovibrio sp. | reverse complement strand
AGCGGTATTTCACGAGCTGCATATGGGGAGCCCCCTGAGTGTCGATCAACTACGTCATCCTGGGCTGGCTGATGGGCCAGATGAAGGTCAATGCCTCCATGTTCATGCAGATCTCGGGCAACCTGTTAAACGTAGTTCTCGACCTGTTCTTCGTCTACGGCCTCTCCATGGACGTGGCTGGAATAGCGTCGGCCACCTTGATATCTCAGGCTACGTCGTCTCTGATCGGCATCAGGCTGATGTTCCGTTACGGCAACTTTGCCCCGATCAATTTCGGGAGGGTCTTCGACCGAGAGGCCATGGTGGGGGTCTTTAAGGTAAACCGAGATCTCATGGTGAGGACCCTGTGTCTGTTGGTCCAGATAAACGTCTTCACCGCCGCCAGCGCGTCTTTAGGGACCGTCATGCTGTCGTCAAACTCGGTGTTGCTTCAGATCCAGTCCCTCATGGCCTACCTTTTCGACGGATTCGCAAACGCCTCCAGCGTTTTCGCCGGAAGGGCGGCAGGACGAGGGGATCGAGAGCTGTTGAGGTCGGTCTGGAGGGTCAGCGCCCTGTGGGGCTCGCTGGTGGCCCTGTTGCTCTCGCTACTGTACGTGGTTTTCTCGTCCTCTCTTATAGCGGTTTTTACCGATTTGGACGCGGTGCTGGACACCGCTGCGAGGTACGGCATGTGGGTCGCTCTCTATCCCCTCTGCGCTGCCTTCGGGCTGGTGTTCTACGGGATATTCACCGGGGTCTCCCGAACGGCTCCGGTCAGGAACTCCACCGTGATGGCTCTGGCCCTGTTCATGGTCGCATACTGGCTTATGTTCGGCCCCTTCGGCAACCACGGTCTATGGGCGTCCCTGCTGTTGTTCTACGGTGGAAGAAGCCTGTTCCTGTTGCCCTTTTTAGGCCGAACCGTGCCGAGCTGATCCGACAGAGCGGCCCCCATCCCTCTCGATTGGGATGGGGGCCGCTTTTTACCCTCTGTAGATCGGTATATTTTTCGTCAGGTATCCTCCTGGGGTTTTCCCCTCCGATAAAAACGTCTCCACCGAGTTCATAATCGCCTCTACCGTCTCCATAGGGTCTATCCACACAGAGGAGGCCATGAGGCCCGACTCTATGGCCTTCCTGGCCTCCGGTATCCCGTCCACTCCGCCGATAGCGATCGGGCTTTCCGATCTTTCAGCGGCCTTTATCGCCCCTAGGGCCATGAGATCGTTGGCGCAGAATATGGCCCTTGCACCCTGGAGGATGAGGGCCTCGGCGGCCCTCTCTCCTCCGAGTTCGGTGAAGTCCTCCCATACCGTCGGCAGCACCGGGACGGCCCTTCTACCGGCCTCCTCCACCGCTCCTTGAACCCTCAGCCGTCCCTGCCTGGCCCCTTCCGGTCCACCGACACAGCCCAGAGGTCCTTCCGGCGCCAGTTTCAGGATCTCTATAGCCGACAGTCTGCCCTGTTCCTCGAAGTCGGCGACGTAAAGGGGAACGTAGCCCCAAAGGGCCTGGCCTGTCGGCCTGGACTTGGGCCCTACGTCGAACATAGGACAACCTCCGGTCCTGGAGGCCATGACCTCCGTGAGGTTGTCCTCGGTCAGGGGGTTCACTATAATCCCGTTGTAGTCTCGACTGAGGGCCTTCGCCAGTAGCTCCGACTGTTCCTCTAGGTCCAGAGGCCTTCTGGGGAAGAGAAAATCCACCCGGTGCTCCCTCTGGGCGAGGGATTTTTCGTAAGCCTTCACGGTCTCCTGCCAGAAAGGGTTCTCCTGGTCGCAGAACAGTATGGCCAGACGGTAGGAGATGGAGCTATCTCCAGCCATCAAATTCGCTGATGTTCTCCCCTGTGACCAGGGTTATGGGGATGGAGAGTTTCTCCGGCAGGTCCTGGTCCCCCTTGGCCAGCTTAAGGGTGTAGAGAAGGGCCCCTCTGGTCCAGGCGGCCTGGGAGAAGGTTGTGGATCCGGCCATCCTCCCCGCCTTTATGGCCTCCGCTGCCTCGGGGATGAAGTCGGTTCCGTACACCGCCACGTCCTTTACCCCTGCGACCTCCAGGGCGTCCACCGCCGCAAGGGCCATGACGTCGTTGGCGCAGTAGATCCCCCTCAGGTCTGGGTGGGCCTTTATAAGGTTGGTGGCTATGTTGTAGGCCTGGTTTCTGTCCCAGTTGCCAGGCTCCACCGCCACCAGGTTGAGGCCCGCTTCCTCAAATCCCTCTGTGGCTCCTGCCCGTCTTGCCCTGCTCTGGCCCGCCCCTGGGATTCCCTCTATGATGGCGACCTTCGATCCCTTGGGAAGGCTTTTAGCCATGTCCCTGGCGCACAGAAGACCCTGGTCCTGGAAGGTGGCGCTGATCCAGCCAGCCATGACCCCATCGGCCTGCTTGAGGCCGTCTCTGTCCACCTCCGGGCCGGAGCACACCACAGGAATCCCCTTCTCGTTGGCCTTGACCACCCCGGGGATCAGGTTGAAGGGATCCATCGGGGTGACTATTATCCCGTCGTACTCTTTCGCCACCATGGCCTCTAAGGTGTTGAGCTGGGATTTCAGGTCCTTTTCCGTCGGGGCCGCCATGACCTCCACCGATATGCCCATCTCCTTCGCCCACTCGCCGTAGCGCTCCTTCATGGTCACCCAATAGGGATTGGACAGGGTTATGACCAATACCCCGATCCTCTCCTGTCCGTCGGTCGCCGGAGTCTTTCCGAGCTGCTCCTCGATAGCCCCTATGGACTTTGCCACCATAGGGTTGACCCCTCCCGCCCACGACGTGGTCGCCACAGCACAGAGAAGAACCGCTCCACAGATGGACCTCAACTTACCCATATACATCACCCTCCAATTTTATTTTTCCCCGATCTCTCCGAGAATATCACCGAGATCAGGACGATAACTCCTACTGAAAAACCCTGATAGTAGGAGGACACCCCCAACATAGTTAGGCCGTTTTTCACCAGTGCCAGCAGTATCCCCGCCAGGACCGTCCCCCCCAGGCAGGTTCTTCCCCCCTGGATGGCCGTTCCGCCAAGCACCGCCGTGGCGAT
>JAQUTB010000011.1 GCA_028709985.1 Dethiosulfovibrio sp. | reverse complement strand
TTAATTCTATAGTCCACAGCCTCACAGTAAAGAGCCTTATTGCCTCTGAAACCCATCCATTTTTATATGTGTTTGATTCTCCTCGAACAGATGTTATCTTAAGATCCTCTAGAGAGGGGAAGGGGTTTTTGTGATGGATGAATCGTTCTCCGAAAAGGAGATATCCTTTATAAGGTCCAAGCTGGGCAGCAGGTACAAAGAGGTCAGTGAGGGGCCGGAGGGGCTGTTTCAGTATCCTGTAGGTGAAGAGGGGCTTTCTACGTTGGGGTATCCAAAGGAGGTAATAGAATCACTGCCCCAAGCCGTCCGCAGCGGGTTCTGTGGGGTGGGGAATCCCTTTTCGTTGGGGACCCTTGAGCATGGTTCAAAGGTGCTGGATCTGGGATGTGGGGTTGGAGTGGACTCTCTGGTCGCCTCGACGATAGTCGGACCGAGGGGACAGGTTATCGGGATCGACGTCTCGGAGCACATGCTCCACAGGGCGG
The DNA here is from genome assembly GCA_028709985.1 of Dethiosulfovibrio sp. GTDB lineage: Bacteria > Synergistota > Synergistia > Synergistales > Dethiosulfovibrionaceae > Dethiosulfovibrio. Next base: position 13,597 of record JAQUTB010000011.1, on the reverse strand, counting down.
AGGAAAATCGGCTTAGGTCGGGAGGGGATAACCTTCGTTTTGTCCTCTCCGACGTCGAAAGCATACCTCTGAAAGATCGATCTGTGGACGTCATAATAACCAACGGGGTGCTGAACCTTGTGGTGGACAAAAGGCGGGTTCTGGAGGAATGTTTCAGGGTGCTGGACGACGGAGGGGAGATGTGGATAGCCGATCAGGTCCTGACCGACGACGGGCCCCTGTCCCACAAGGACAGGGTTCGCCAGTGGGCTGGCTGACTGGGAGGAGCTGTTCCAGAAAAGGTTTTTCTGGATATACTGGAGAGGTCGGGCTTTTCCTCCGTCGATTTTATGGGAAGGACCGGGATGTGCAGCTCTCCCAGGACCGAGGGGGCCCTATTTAGAGCGATAAAAAAACGAAAGGCTGGTGTTTAAGATGCTGTATCGTCCCGTGAGAAGAAAAGACCGAGAGGTCTCGGACCTGTCCTGGATGGAGTCGGTGCTGGACAGGGCCCTTGCCTGTCACCTGTCCCTTTTCGACGGAGAGTGGCCCTACGTTATACCCATCACCTTCGGCTACGAGCCGGGCCATATCTACTTTCACTCCGCCAAGGAGGGTAAAAAGATCGACATAATTCGCTCCAATCCAAAGGCGTCCTTCTGCGTCGAGGTCGACGCTGTGCCCTTCCCCAACCCGAAGGGGAGGAGCGGTCTGCTCCTCCCCTATAAAAGCGTCGTAGGCTACGGCCATGTCTCGGTTGTCCCCGACGACGAAGAGGAGCGAAAAAGGCACGGCCTGGCGGTCCTGGCGGCTCACTACTGCCGTCAGGGCGTGGACATCCCTCGGCCCAGGGCTCTGCTGGACAAGGTCGCCGTCTTGGACCTGGAGATAGTCCACATGACGGGCAAGCAGAAAGGGCCTTTTATCGAGAGATAGACCCTATTTCTCCACGAAAAGCTCGGTGAAGCGGAACTCCACCGTGTCCACCAGCCCCCTGTTGGTGAGCCTGAGCTCGGGCAGACAGGCCAGGGGCAGCAGGGCCATGGTCATGAAAGGCGAGTGAAGGTCGCACCCCAGGTCCTTCCAGGCCCGGTCCAGCGCCGCCACCGACGCCGCCACGGTCTTGGCCGGCTCCTCGCTCATAAGCCCAGCAACAGGCAAGGGCAACAGGGCCAGGACCTTGCCATCCCTTACGGCGATCATGCCCCCTCCCGCCTCGGCCAGGGCGTTGGCCGCCAGGACCATGTCGTCGTCGTTGGTCCCGACCACCATCAGATTGTGGGCGTCGTGTGCCACGGTGGAGCCGACCGCTCCACCCTTGAGGCCGAAGCCCGTCACGAAGCCCAGTCCCCTGGTCCCGGTGGCCTTGTGGCGCTCGAACACGGCGATCTTAGCCATGCCGGTACGGTGCCGTCCACCACCGAAAGCTCTATCTCCCGGGAGTAGGTCCCCACGTGGGCCTCTATTATCTCCATGACCCTGGCTGTGACGGAGGTAGCGCCCTCAGGGGCCACCACCTTGAGGTCTTCCTTGGTGACGGGCCCAGCCAGTCGGACGGACTTCTTGGCGAAATCGGGAACAGTGGATCTTTCGATAGGGACGACCATCTCGCCCTTCTCGGCGACCAAGACCCCGTTGTATATGACCTTATGGACCGAAACCCGGGACAGGTCTGATAGCAGCACCATGTCGGCGAACTTCCCAGGGGAGATGCTCCCTATCTCGTCGGCCTTGCCGAAATACTGGGCGGTGTTTATGGTCACCATCTGGATGGCCCTGATGGGGTCCAATCCCTCCTCTATGGCCCGGCGGACGATGTGATCCAGGTGTCCCAGGGACAAAAGGGTGTCCGGGTGGGCGTCGTCGCAGACCAAAAGGGCGAAGCGGGTGTCTATACGGCTCTCGGTGACGCTCCTGATCGTCTCTTTAACGTCGTGCCACGCAGAGCCCTCTCTCATCCTGGCGTACATCCCAAGGCGCATCCGAGCCAAGGCGTCCTCCTTGCTGACCGACTCGTGGCAGGAACTGACCCCCGAGGCCACGTAGCCGTTGAGCCCTCTGTCCAGGTCAGGCATGGAATAGTGTCCCGTGACAGGCTTGCCGGAGCGCAGCGTGGCGGCTATCTCACCGTGTGCGTGGTCGCTTCCCATAAGGACCCCTGGAAAGTTCATGAGCTCCCCGAGACCGGCGATGCCGTCCCAGGTCATGGCCTCGGCCACCTCCTCCGGGCCGAACTCGGCGCCCGAATCCTCGAAGCCCGGCACGGCTGGAACACAGGAGGGCATTGTGGCCCACACGTTCATCGGGACGTCCTTTCCGTCCTCGACCATAAGCTTGACGCCCTCCATGCCCAGGACGTTGGCTATTTCGTGAGGATCCATGAAGATGCCCGTCGTCCCGTGGGGAACCACCGTCCTGGCGTACTCCCTGACGGTCACCATGCTGCTCTCAACGTGGATATGGCCGTCGAGAAATCCCGGAGCTAAAACCATGCCCTCGCCGTCCACCACGGTGGTTTTCTCGCCGACGGTGTGGCTGGCGTCGCCTACGTAGGCTATATGGCCCGACTTGACCGCCACGTCCATCTTGTCCTGAATCTCTCCGGTGTTGACGTTAAGGAGCCGTATGTTTTTCACCACCAGATCGGCGGGCAAAGTCCCCTGTGCCACGGCCACGAGTTCCTTGCTCACCTGATGGAGCGGCAGTCTTACGTAATTTCCCTTATCGCTCATATAAAATCCCTCCTTCGTGAGGCCATGGGCCTCTTTTAGTTGAGAGTGTACCAAAAAACGTGGTGGACCTCACCGAGGAGGGTAAACCACCGAGAAGGTCTCGCATATGACCGGGGTATCCTCGTGGAACTTCAGTCCCACCGATTCGAGCTCTCTGGTGAAAAATCGCCTATGTCCCTCTCGCCAGGATTCCAGGGATCCGTCTCCCTCTCCTTCCGTGGCGGCGAAATGGGCGGTGACCTCGCGGAAAGGGACTATCTCTATCGCCTCGGTCCTTATGACGCACTTGGCGATACCCTCCCAGTCTGTGATGACCGAGAATCCCCCGACCTTGGGGATCTCCTCCCCGCCCTCCTCCATTGCCTCCAGAGAGGACGCCGTCGCCCTCTTAACTCCGTCCAAAACCAGCTGGGCCAGCTCGTCGGCGTCTGCCTCGTTGTCGCAGAAGTGCCAGGACTCGTAGGCAGGGGCCTCGGTCTCCGGTATGCCCTCCTGGTTCAAATAGTTTAGCCAGATTTCACGTACAGATGGATGTGTTTGGGTCATATTTAAGTCCTCCTGTGAAGGAATAAAAGCTCTTCTCGCTCAGTCTAACCATAAGCTCGGGGATCATCAAGGGGAAAAAAGAGGCCCCTCCTCGTGGAGGGGCCTCTCGATTCATGTTCGTAAAAACAGTGGTCTCAGGGTCGATAAGGCCCTCTAGTCTGTCAGCTTCTCTGATTTAAGGAGCTCCGTAGCTCCACCGTCTCCGTAACGGAACAGGTAGACGCCGATCTCCCCGTCTTTTTTCCTTATCTCGACGAAGGTCTGCGTCTCTCCGTCGGGATTTCTGTCTATCCACGTGCCGGAGTTGACGTATAGTGCCTTTTTCCCGTCGTGGGTCGTATGGGGGGTGAGTCTCTCCGCGTGGGTGTGTCCGAACACGACGATACGCTTGTCCGACTTCGGATTGAGGAAGTACTGGATATTCGCCTGTTCATCTGTTTCATCGGAAGAAGCCGCTCCTACCAACGCCCTTTCGATAGGGATTTCCACCGGCACGAGATTCGCTTCGCTTCGTTCCTGCCATGTCTCGAGCATGTCGGCGAACAGTATCGGCTTTTTCAGTTCGGAACCGGAGACTTCCGGCACGAGATCCTTAAGCGAATAGGTCTCCGTGAATCCGTCTATGTTGGTGCGTATAGTAGGCTTGTCGTAATCGTCCGCGGTAGGCAATTTATCGAAAAGGGCTTCCCATACTTTGCGGTACAGAAAAAGGGGACTCTTCTTCGCCGGTTCTGGAGCTGGCTCCGGCCTCAATCCCGTACGGGGCTTTCCCTGTACTACCGACGTAGTGGCCATCCTGGTGAAGAAGTATCCAGGAGGCAGAATCGAATTTGGAGCTGTCTTCGCGTTGGACAGAGGATCTGGAGCGCAGAAAAGGTTATATCTGTGTCCGTGCTCTATCGCCGTTTCCGGCAAAATAGCCGGAACGTACGTTCCGAGACCGCGGACGTCCCTCGCCTCCGAGATACCGGGAAACACCGTCTGCACGCTTTCCGAGTCCACCAGCAGGTCGTGATTTCCAGGCACGTAGACGACTTTTATCTTCCCATCGCTTATGATTTCGTTAAGAGCGTCCACGACGTCCTTGTTGTTTTTCTCTATTCGACGTATGAAATCGATCTGCGTTCCGCCGTCGTAAGTGTCCCTGTCGGAAGGAATGAACCACTCGTCGAAAAGATCTCCGGCGATAACGAGCTCGGCTACGTCCGGTCTCACTCTGGTCTCTTTCAGGAAAGAAACCAGCGCCGGCCGGTTCTTTACCGTCTCGGAGTAGGTGTCGTCCACTCCGAGATGAATGTCGCTGATTATAAGCACCGTGTTTCTCTCCGTCGTCTCCGATGCGGCTCCAGGAAGCGCAGCTCCCAAGAGCGATATCGTCGCGATCAAAGCGGAAATCGCTATGTTTCGCATACTGTATCCTCTCCTTCTTCGCTTGTTGCTTCGGGAGATTGTACAACATTATCGGTCTTAAAAGATAGCGGTAGGTTTTCTACGTCATGGCGTGGAGTTTAAAAAAAGGGCCCCTCCTCACGGAAGGGCCCCTTGGTCTGTATGTTTAGCGATACCTGCGTGGGGTTAGAAGCCCACCGACACCCCAAGCCGTCTGCTGTCGGCGCCGCCGTTCATCATGCCGCCTTTGAAGAGTATTCCCTGGGCGGTTCCGATGTGGGAGACCGCCTCAACGTCGTGTCCCCTCATGTTCAGGAACATGACGGTCTCAGGGTCGATAAAGTTCTCTATCTGTAGCCTGGAGGCCTTGCCGTTGTTGGCATGGGCGTGGGCCCTTGGCTGTTCGATGGCCTGGTCCATGGTCATGCCGAAGTCGATGACGTTCATGATGAGCTGGCCCACGGTGGTTATGATGCGCCAGCCACCGGCGGCTCCAACGGTCATGAAGGGCTGTCCCTGGGGATCAAGGACGATGGTGGGGCTCATGGAGGAGAGAGGCCGTTTGCCAGGCTCAGGGGCGTTTACGCTCTCCGGATTCTGGGAAAAATCGTCCATCTGGTTGTTGAGCACGAAGCCGTATTCAGGGACCATCACGCCGGATCCGAAAAAGTAGTTCACCGTGTTCGTCGATGAGACGATGTTGCCCCTCTGGTCCACGACGGAGAAGTGGGTCGTTGAGACCTGTTCGCTCACGGCGTCTCCTATGTAGGCCGTTTTGTTGGCCTCACTCTCGTAGGGCCACGGATTGCCTGGCTCTACATCTTTCATGACCTCGTAGGGTTTGATCCTCTCGAAGAGGGTTTTGGCGTAGGCCTTGCTAGTGAGCCCCATGAGTGGGACGTCCAAAAAGGCCGTATCCCCCATGTACTTTTGACGGTCCGCGAAGACTAGCTTAAGGGATTCTCCCAGGTAGTGGAGGTATTCCGGTCCGTTTGCGATCCAGTCGCCGACCGGAAGGTTCTCCATGATGTTAAGCAGCTCGACTATGTGGGTTCCTCCGCTGGAGGCAGGGGGGCAGGAAAAAATTTCATATCCCCTGTAAGAGCCGCGAACGGGCTTGCGGATGACCACGTCGTATTCTTTCAGGTCCGCCAGAGCCATGTTTCCGCCAGCTTTGTTGACCGCCTCCACCACCGCCTTGCCTATGGGGCCGTCGTAAAATGCCTTTCTCGGCCCCTTTTCCCCGATGAGCTTAAAGGCCTCGGCCAGTTTAGGCTGCTTCACGATGTCGCCGGCCTGTAGGGGGAAGCCCTCCACGTCCAGGAAGGCCACGTTAGCTATGTCGTTGTAGTCGGTGAGCTTCTCCATGTTGTCTTTTATGATGTCGTTCTGCATTGGGACTAGGACAAAGCCCTCCTCCGCCAGACGAATCGCCGGAGCTGCCGCCTCCGCCCAGGTCATGGTTCCGTACTTGGTTAGGGCGGTCCATAGCCCCAGCGCTTGTCCGGGGACCGCTACCGATAGCCCACCTAGCTTGGAGATCTTTTTCTCTTTTGCCTCCTCTGAGGCGTACATGTCCTTTGTCGAGCTTTTAGGGGCGGTCTCACGGTAGTCTATTACCACGACCTCGCCGGTCTCGGCGAAACGCACCGTCATGAATCCGCCTCCGCCTATGCCCGATGCGTTTGGCTCCACCACGTTTAAGGCCAGTGCCGTGGCCACGGCGGCATCAACGGCGTTGCCACCCTTTTGCATTATCTCCACTCCAGCCTTTGAGGCCAGTTCGTGGGCTGAGGAGACCATGCCGTGTCTTGAAAACACGTCGGTGATCTCAGCCCTAGGCGCTGCTGTGGTCACCCCTGCCAGGGTCGCGATAAGAGCCATTGTGCAGCACAGTAGGTGAAATTTCTTCATGTAATCATACCTCCTCTGGTAGTTAAGGATGTTTCATGAGCTTTCTCACCTTACAGTTATACAGCTCTCAAGTGGCTTCGTCTATATTTTTCTCTTTTTTCTCTTTTCGGCCCTATCGAGGAGGATAGACCACAGAGAAGGTCTCGCACACGGCTCCGGTGTCCTCGTGAAACTTGAGCCCAAGCTCCTCCATCGCTCTGGTGAAGCTCTCTTTATGGACCCTTCTCCAATAGTCTAGGGACTTGTCTCCCTCTCCCTCAGTGGCGGCGAACTGGGCCGTGACTTCTCGGAAGGGGACTACATCGACCTTTTCCGTCTTTATGACGCACTTGGCGATACCCTCCCAATCTGTGACGATCGACAGGGCTCCTGCCTTGGGAACCTCCTCCCCCTCCTCCAGAGTGCATTCCAAAGACGATGTGGTCGCCTTCTTGACCCCGTCCAGGACCAGCTGGGCCAGCTCGTCTGCGTCGGCTTTGTTGTCGCAGAAGTGCCAGGACTCGTAGGCAGGGGCGTCTGATTCCGATATGCTCTCCTGCTTTAGATAGTTTAGCCACATTTCTCTCACCGATAGGTGTAGCTCCGTCATGCTTATAATGCCTCCTCTTTCGTCTCTTTTTAGTCCTCCCTGACTTTTTGTGTATGTGTTATCCTCTAAAGGATCCACAGTTCAGTGAGGGGGTTGTTATTTTGTCCGTCACCGTCAGGGATATCCTCAATATGGCCGAGCTAAAGGGGGCCAATGTCCTGGCCGGGGCCGCTGGTCTCGACAGGCCTGTCTCCAACGTTAACGTTATGGAGGCTCCGGACATAGTCCGCTGGCTCCACGGAGGTGAGTTTATCCTCACCGCCGCCTACGCCTTTCGGTCAGACCCCGAAAGCCTCATGGCCCTTTTGGAGCAGATGAGGGACTCGGGGGTCTCGGCCCTTGGAATAAAGCTCAAGCGGTTCATAGACGAGCTCCCCTCCAGCTGTATTGCCGAGGCGGACCGGCTATGTTTGCCCGTAGTGGAGCTCCCGTCCCATCTGGCCTTTGGGGATATCATATTTCCCATACTGTCCAAAATAGTCGACGAAAGCGTCGGGGACGTAAGGTTCTCCGAGGCTATATTGCGGTCCTTCTACTCCCTGATGGCCTCCGGTGGAACGATACAACAGATACTTTATACCATAAGGAGTTTTTTGAGGGAGGATGTGGGCTATATCGACGTCATAGGCAGGGAGAGATACGTCTGTGGGGCCTCCAGGGATTTTGACGAGACGGTCCACTGCGACACGGTCCAGAGCCTGATCCACAGCTATATATCCGAGCCAGTGGCCCTTGCGGGGAAGATCTACGGCTATATCGTGATAAACGTCCTTATCTCCGACGACGTCGATCGTCAGTGGAGCCTCGTCCTGGAGCACGCCAAGAGCGCGGTCTTGGTCTGCGCCCAGAGGGACATGGTGGCCCGAGAGACCGAGAGGCGATACAGGGATGAGTTCGTCCAGGATCTGCTTTTCAAGAACATCCGTTTTGAGAGGGAGCTTTGGGCCAGGGCGGAGCGGTTTGACTGGGATTTCAGGGGGCGATTTCAGGTTATAGTGGCCGATATCGACGGCTATAAGTCCTGCATAGGCGACTCGGACGGAAATCCCAAGTGTATCGGCCTTGAGGAGAAAAGGGAGAAGATAATAGGCATCTGCGTCGACGCCATGAGGGCCTCTTACCCCAAGATCCCATACACCACCATGACCGACATGGTTGTCTTTCTGCTTCCGCTGAAGGAAGGATCTCCGATGCCCCCCCTTAAGGATATCCTTCCAAGGATCAGGGCCATGGTAAAGGAGAGGACCGGTTTCTCCGTTACCGTAGGTGTCGGTGAGCCCAAGGAGAGCTGTTTTCTCTGTCACGAAAGTTACGACGAAGCCAGGGAGGCCATAAACACAATAAGGCCCATAATGGGAGGGGACCGTGAGGTCTACTGGGGTAGGATGGGGATGTATTCTGTGCTGGCCTCGATCAGCGGATCCACCGAATCGGAGCGTTTCTATATGTCGCAGCTTGGCCCTCTCATAACGATGAAGGACGAGGGACGGTCCGAGCTCCTGGACACCCTGGAGGCCCTGGTCCACTGTAATTGGTCCCTCAAGAACACCGCCTCCCATCTGTGCGTACACTACAACACACTTCGATACAGGATGGAGAAGGTCCACCAGCTACTTGGGTCCGATCTGGAATCCTCCGACGATAGATTGAGCGTTGCCATGGCATTGAAGCTGTACGTTCTCTCCAGAGACAGAACCTTCCGTTAGGCCAGGCCTATGTCTTCGAGCCCTGTGTAAAGTTGCCAAAAAATACGGTCAATTTTGGTGTAAATAGTTTCTGAGATGTTAAAAACGCTTCGAATTGGGAACTTTGGTTCTCGATTCGGGGCGTTTTTTGTCCCTTTATCACGATGATCTGCCTCAGCGAAAAAAATAGAATAAGGTCGTCACAGGGAGGGAGATCGTAATGGAGCTTAAAGTCTCATCTGATCGTATAAAAAAGGACATTGAGATCATCGGGACCCTGAGCAGGGACGATGAACGGGGCAGGACCTGTTTCTCTTACAGCGACCTGGATATGGCTGTCAGGTCCTACCTGATGGATCAGATGGCCGACCTAGGCATGGAGGTCTCCGTCGACGGGGTGGGCAACGTGAGGGGCCGTCTCCCCGGTCAGAGTGACCTTCCCCCTGTCCTGAGTGGATCCCACGTGGACTCGGTCTTTCAGGGAGGGGACTACGACGGAGTGGTCGGCGTGGTGGCGGCGCTGGAGGTCGCCAGATGCCTCGCCACCAGGGACGAGCCTCTTAAAAGGCCATACGAGGTGGTGATCTTCTCCGAGGAGGAGGGATCTAACTTCGGCGTCACCTGCGCCGGAAGCAAGGCAATGACCGGCTATCTATCCCTGGAGGACGTAAAAAAGCTCTTATCTCAGTCGGGAATGTCCATGTACGACATGTGCAGTTTCAGGGGATTCGATCCCGACAGGATTCCTTCCCAGAAGGTTGCTCCCGGTGAGATACACGCCATGGTGGAGCTCCACGTGGAGCAGAGCGTGGTTCTCGAGTCCGAGTCCATGGAGATAGGGGTCGTCCAGTCCATAGCCGGTCTCTGCCAAAGCAGGATCACCTTTAAGGGGTCGGCGAATCACGCCGGTTCCACCCCCATGAGGCTGAGGCAGGACGCATTGATCGGAGCCGCCAGGGTTATCTCTGGGGTCAAGGGCATAGTTCAGGAGGATCCTTCTCCGTCGGTGGTGGGGACCGTTGGCTACATAAAGTGCGAGCCCAACGTATCCAACGCGATCCCAGGTGAGGTTACGTTCTCCCTGGACGTTCGGGACGTCAGCCAGGAGGCCATCGATAGGGTTATGCATCAAGTGGGGCTTTTGGTGGAGCAGGTTGCCTCGGACTGTGGGCTGGAAAGGTCGATGGAGATATTGGGCCGTCAGAGCCCGGTCAACATGTCCCAGTCGGTGGCCAGGGTCATTGCGGACTCGGCGGGATCTTCCGGTTTTTCCTGCAAGGTGATGAACAGCGGTGCGGTACACGATGCGGTGTTGCTCAGCTCCATCACCGATACCGGTCTGATATTCGTGCCAAGCAAGGACGGAAAAAGCCACTGCCCGGAGGAATACACGTCCACGGAACAGATAGCCAAAGGGGCTCAGGTGCTTTTATCGACGGTTATATCGTTGGCGGAGTGATCTTCGCCTTTTTTCTAAAACAACGGAGGTGTCTTGTATGGGATATCCAAAGGATTTTCTTACCACTAGGGCCGTGGTCCGCCACGGGGCCTACGCCGTGATTCCCCCCGAGGGCAGGGTTATAAACGTGATACCCGGTTTTGAGGGCTTCACCACCACCATCATAGCCTCCCCGAAGATGGGGGCAAGCTTTGTCCAGTACATATCCAAGGTAGCCCCAGGGGCCAAGACCACCGCTCCCTTCGGGGGAGACGGGGTTGAAACCTTCGTCTTCTTCCTGGACGGCGAGGGAGAGCTATCGGTGGGGGCTAAGGGCGAGACCTACACCCTGAAGCAGGGCGGCTACGTCTTCGCCCCGGAGGACGCCCCTATGACAATAGAGAACCGGTCCCAGGGGACTATGAGGATCGTTCTCTACAAACAGAGGTACATCCCTGTGGAGGGCCACAGCGCCAGGGTCGTCTGCGGTAACGTGAACGACATAGCCGAGGAGATCTACGACGGAATGGAGAACGTGTTCATCCAGGATCTCCTGCCGAAGGACCTGGGTTTCGACGTCAACTTCCACGTCCTGTCCTTCGAGCCCGACGGATGCCACCCCTTTGTTGAGACCCACGTCCAGGAGCACGGCGCCTACATCATGAACGGCCAGGGCATATACCTTCTTGGGGAAGAGTGGATTCAGGTGAAGAAGGAAGACTTCATCTGGTTCGGCCCCTACACCCAGCAGGCGGTCTACGCTACGGGCAGGGAGAGGCTGAGCTACATCTATTCCAAAGACTTCAACAGAGACGTTGATATTTAAAAGGAGATGAACGATATGGCTTTTACGGAGAAGATCTATCGTGACGAGGACGTCGACCTCAAGGTACTGAACGGAAAGACCGTCGCCATAGTCGGCTACGGCAGTCAGGGCTACGCCCAGGCCAACAACCTCAGAGACAGCGGCGTAAACGTCATAGTCGGTGCCGGAGACAAGCGGTTCCACTCGGGCTGGGAGAGGGCGGAGAAGGACGGCTTCACAGTCATGTCCATAGAGGACGCGGTCAAGAAGGCAGACGTTGTTCATATTCTGCTTCAGGATCCGGCTCAGCCGGAGGTCTATTACTCCTCCATCCACGCCAACCTGAGAAAGGGTCAGACCCTGAGCTTTGCCCACGGTTTTGCCATCCTCTACGGGACCATCCAGCCTCCGAAGGACGTGGACGTGGTCCTGTTCGTACCCAACGGGCCTGGCCCGGTGGTGAGGCAGAAGTACAAGAACGGCTCGGGCATCTACGGCTGTGTGGCGGTGGACCAGGACGCCACCGGCAAGGCCGCCGAGATAGCCTTGGCCATAGCCAAGGGAGTCGGCAGCACCAGGGTCGGGACCATCCTCATGTCCTTCCAGCACGAGACCGAGGGAGACAACTTCGAGGAGCAGGTTCTCTACGGAGGTGCTATCCACCTCATGAGGGCCATCTACAAGGTCATGTCGGACAACGGCTATCCCAAGTCCTTCGCCTACGCCAAGGCGGTCCGCTCGATCCGTTCTATCATAGACGACATCGACGAGGTGGGGATCGAGTCCTACCTTACCAGCAGGGCCAGCCGAACCTGTGAGTTTGCGGTCCGCACCTCCGGCCCCAGGGTCATCAACTACGAAGAGATCCAGAGGATCTTCGACGAGACGGAAAAGGGCGAGTTCGCCAAGCGCTGGCTTCTCGAGTTCAGCCAGGGAATGCCCACCCTTCACAGAATGAGACGGACCTGGAAGGAGTCGGAGATGGAGGCTACTGGAGCGGAGTTCAGAAAGAGGTTCGGGCTGTCCTAGGCCTGCCGTTGAATAAGAAAGGGAGTGTCACGCTTGGCTATCACCGCTGATTTCGCCCCGTCCTGCATAAAGGCGGAGCTAGAGGCAACGGAGCTAAAGGGTAAAAACCTGGAATTTTTGACCGACCTCACCAGGGAACGCTATCACCATCTTTTCACCGCCGCCAGCATGCTGGAGCCCTTCTGGAGGACCGGCCTAAACCTCATGTCCGGCAAGGTTCTGGGAGCCCTTTTCTTCCAGCCCTCCACCAGGACCAGGTTCAGCACCGAGCTGGCAATGATACGCCTTGGAGGCGGAGTACTGACCGAGTCCAACCCCGGGCATAACTCGTCCGCGGCTAAGGGAGAGAGCCTTTCGGATCACCTCAGGACCGTATCCCAGTATTCCAATATAATAGGCATTCGCCACCCCGACTACGCGGCTGTCGCAGAGGCGCTCCCCTCCGCCACTGTTCCGGTGATCAGCTGCGGCTGGGGCAACGAGACCCACCCCACCCAGGGGTTGCTCGATATGTACACCGCCTACAGGGCCTTCGGAGGCTTCGACGGACTCAGGGTCTGTATAGCCTCCTCCGACCTGTCCAGGGCCAGAAGTGGACACTCCTTCGCCATGGGACTGGCCATAATGGGAGCCCATATCGTCTACGTCGGTCTGAAGGAGAACCCCATACCCTCCACTGTCAGGGAGAAGCTGGAGGGAGCCGGAGCCTCCATGGAGGAACACTACGATATTTCCAACAGCGAGTTCATGGACGTCATGGCTACGACCCATCTCTGCTACCTCCCCGGTTGTAGCGTTCCCAAGGACAACCCCGAGGCCAGAAACGCCTTCATGGACAAGATCAAGGACTTCTACATCACCTTGGAGGCCCTCGAAGCGATAAAGAAAAAGACCGGTCGTTCAATAGGCATCATGCACTCCCTTCCGAGAAACTCGGTGGAGTTCGATTACGCCATCGATCACAGCGAGTTTGAGCTTTACTTCAAGCAAATGGCTTTCAGCGTACCCATTCGCATGGCTCTGGTCGCCTCTATGGTGGGAATTAGCTAGGGTGAGACACAAGGCAGATGGGACCTACGGGGCCTGTCTGCCTTTTTACGTTAAATAAACCGTTTTATCCAGATAGGAGGGAAAGATATGAGTTCAAAGGAGTACGATAATCCAGAGCTTCGCCCTACTACCGCAAAGGAGAGAGATCTGTCGTTTTGGGACTATACCCTGTTATGGGCCGGTATGACCATCAACCTAGGAGGGTTCTCCGTAGGAGGCCAGCTGTATCCCAACATGACCCCTGTGTCGATTATTTTTCCCGTTGTCGTTGCCTATTAAATCGTCTCGATCCTTCTGATATTGAACGGGGATATGGGGCTCAAGTACGGAATACCTTTCGCCGTCTATTTGAGGTCCTGTTTCGGATACAGGGGCTCGGTTATCCCCGCCATAATTCGTTCTATCCCGTGCTTTTTCTGGTTTGGCTTTCAGACCTGGATA
>JAQUTB010000292.1 GCA_028709985.1 Dethiosulfovibrio sp. | reverse complement strand
GGCATTCCTGCCCACGTCAGCGGCATGTTCCCCATGAGCCACATCGATTTCAAGACGCCCAACCCTCAGGAAACGAAGGCTTTATTCATCCAGCTTATGCTGGAAAAGGGGTTCCTTGCCTCCAACCTTTATTACGCCATGAACGCCCACAAAATGGATCACGTCTCTGAATACATATCGGCCGTGGATGAGGCTTTTAAGGTGTTGTCGGACTGTCTCAAAAATGGGAAGTGCTCAGAGATGATGAAGGGGCAGCAGTCATCGACTGGATTTAAGAGACTGACTTAACAGAGGGGAGACGTTGGTGGTGACTAATTTTGTTTTGAAAAATGGAAGAAAGGTCGGAGGTAGTTCTCCCTGCTTCATAATCGCCGAGGTAGGGGCGAACCACAATCGTTCCTACGACCTCGCGTTACGTCATATAGACGCCGCCGTCGAGGCAGGCGCGGACGCGGTAAAATTCCAGATATACTCGGCGGACAACCTTTATTCCAAAAAGACACCTCGTCACTCGGGCTACGACAAGGACCTCCACACCCTAATATCGGAGATAGAGACCCCACGGGATTGGCTTCCTGGTTTAGCCTCCTACTGCGAGGAAAAGGGCATTCTATTTTTTGCCACGCCCTTTGACCATAATGCGGTGGACGAGTTGGACGAGGTGAGCGACTTCTTCAAGATCGCCTCCTTCGAGATAGTTGACCTGGATCTCCTGGGCTACTGCGCCTCAAAGGGCAAGCCCATGATAATATCCACCGGCCTTGCCAACATGGAGGAGATACAGGACGCCTACATCACCTGTCGCGACGCCGGAAACGAACAGATCGTCTTTCTCCAGTGTGCCTCGGTCTATCCTGCTCCGGCCCATATCATGAACCTCCGGTCCATGGAGACCATCAGCAGGGCTTTTGGAACCGCTGTGGGTCTTTCGGACCACACCCCCGGGGTCCACGTTTCCGTAGCCGCCGTGGCTATGGGGGCCTCCGTCGTGGAGAAACACTTCACCTTGGACAGGTCCATGGATGGGCCGGATCATCCCTTTGCCATAGAGCCAGGGGAGCTTAAAGATCTGGTCCGCCAGATCAGGGACGTGGAGTCCGCCATGGGGGACGGCAGAAAATTAGGACCCTCCAAAGAGGAGATGGAGTTTTACCATAAGGCGAGGAGAAGCCTCCACGCTCGATGCGATATTCCCGCCGGAACCGTCATAACCGAGGATATGATCTGTTGCAAAAGGCCTGGATACGGCATAGCCCCTAAACATAGCGACCTGGTCAAGGGCAGGGTGGCAAAGGTGGATATCGAGGCTGACCAGTGGATAGGCTGGGAGATGGTCTAGTATAATGACTCTTTTATTTAGAGATCTATCTGATGTCTCGGAAGAGGTTAGATCTCTTCTTCGTGCGTGGAGAAACGATCCTTCCGTCTCTAGTTCCATGATATCCTCTGACTTTATCACCGAGGAACAGCACTCTATGTGGTTGGATGGTGTTCTAAAAGGACAATCGTCGAAGGTATCGGTGGTCTTCTATCATGAGAAACCCATCGGAATGGTGTCTATTAGAGACATCGATTTGGTACAAGGTCATGGGGAATGGGGGCTATACATGGGAGATAGGGATTATCTCGGACGGGGTTTTGGATCTCTTATGGTCCAACACATTATAGGCTGGGGGTTCTCCGACTTGGGCCTCCGTCGTCTCTATACTTCCGTTCTCTCTACAAACGAGCGACCCCTCGCCATGTACATACGTCATGGTTTTCGTGTTGAGGGGTGCTGGAGGGAGCATCTCCTCAGGGACGGTAAGGCAGTCGATATCTACTGGATGGGAATGTTACGATCCGAATGGGCTACCTCTCGGTCCTGATCCTAGCCGACGGCGGTCCCTCCATCGGTGGGGGACACATCAGCCGATGCAGGGCCCTGGCCGCCTCTTTGGAGGAGGGAGGCCTTTCGGTTCGCTTTGGGATACCGGAGCTCGCTGGTGGCGATCTTCCGGACTTTGGCTCTCCTGCCTTTTATTCGGAGCTCCACAGACAGGGTCAGTTCGATGGAGTGGATATGGTTATCGCTGACAGCTATCGCTTTTCTCCATCGATCCTTGATGGTATTCGAGATTATGCTAAGCTGATGATCGTAGACGATTTTCGCCATATCCCTGTGGATGGACACGCCGATTTTATCCTCAACTATAACGTCGGCTCAGACTCTATCCCCTACGGCGATAACGTGGTGAAGCTCCTGGGGCCAAAGTATTGCCTGCTTAGAAGGTCCTTTCGGGAGCTGGTTTCAAAAAACGACGGCTTTGTCCTCTTCGTCGCTGGGTCTTCCGATATCGGTGGGGCGACCCTGGATATGGCTCGGTGGTACGGGCCGTCCTGGCCCCCTGTTGTGGCGGTGCTGGGGCCTATGGTTTCCGATGATTACCGAGGTGAGGTTCTTGACGTCGCTCGGGGAAAGGAGGGGCTCACCGTTTTGAGGGCCCCTAGTTCCTTCGAAGACCTTATGTCAAGGGCCTCCGTGGTCGTATGCACCTCCAGCGTGACCAGCTACGAGGCCCTTGCCCTGGGAAAGTCCACCGTGGTGTTTCAGGTCGCCGAGAACCAGAGGGCCATAGGCGTTGCCCTGTCGTCTTTAGGCTGGGGCCATAACCTTGGCTGGTGGCCCGACGTCACCGAGTCATCCCTTCTGGAGGGAATAACCGTCGCAACCCCTCCCCCAAAAGGCTGTATCCCCTTAGATGGAGCCGACCAGGTCACTAAGATTATCGTGGCTAATTTTAATTTTTTTGGAGGAATTCTATGATACCTTACGGCCATCAGTTTATCGACGACGACGATATCGCCGCTGTTTCGGCGGTGCTTAGGGGAGATTGGCTTACCCAGGGCCCAGCTGTGGATTCTTTTGAGAAGTCTTTGGCCGCGAAGGTTGGGTGTCGCCACGCCGTGGTTTTCTCAAGCGGAACAGCAGCTCTCCATGGGGCTATGTACGCCGCTGGAGTGGTAGAGGGGGACGAGGTTATAACCTCTCCTTTGACCTTTGCCGCT
>JAQUTB010000291.1 GCA_028709985.1 Dethiosulfovibrio sp. | reverse complement strand
GAGTGTGGCCTTAAGCCCCTTTCCTAACTGTTAAAACGCCGATCCCTGGATCGGCGTTTTTTTTTGTCTTTGTGGTAAAATCGGAATGTTCAAGGTCTTCTCCGAGAACAAAAATGTGGAGGTGTTGTCTTTATGACCATCAGAGGAAGATTGGGGCTTATCGCCGGTATGGCGGTAGCGGCCATGGCCGTGATGGGCTTTCTGGCCTTTTGGGGCGCTAGAGGGATAGTTCTGGATCAACTTATAAGGTCGGGGGATGACGGGGCCAAGTTCGGTCAGTCCGCGATCGAGAGCTGGATGAGCAGCAGGTTGCAGCTCGTCACCAACACCGCTATAAACGTGGCCTACCTCTGGGACGACTACGGGACCACCGAGGGTATCCTGACCGGTTACATGGAGTCGATGACCAAGGCCAACCTCAAAGAAGGCTTTATAAACATATACACCGGTTTCCCCAACAAGAGATTTGCCGATGGAACAGGATGGATGCCGCCGTCCGGTTACGATCCCACCACTAGACCCTGGTATATCCTCGCCTTAGAGAGAAAAGAAGGCGCTTTTACCTCTCCTTTTTTCGACATGGTAACGGAAAAAACGGCTTTGTCCGTGGTATGTCCGTCCTACAGCAGCTCCGACGGCAGCCTTATCGGCGTCGTGGGGGCCGACCTTGACCTGACTGGCCTGGCCGAGCAGGTTATCCGTCAGAGCTTTGACGGTTCTGGCGAGGCTTACCTAGTTGACGGCTCTGGTCTCGCGATAATACACCCTGACCCTGAGGTAGCCATGGAGAAGAATCTCTTCGACGTTGAAAGGGAACTCTCCCCCTTAAAGGAGATTATACTTAACTCCTCTCAGGGGGGGCATGTCCGTTTTTCGTTCGAGGGAGAGGACTTTATAGCCTTTCATGTGCCTCTTTCCACCGGTTGGCATCTGATAATCACCGCCTCCGAATCCCAGCTCCTGGCACCTTTACGTGCTTTGGGTGTGAAGTCATTGATAGTGGGGATTGTCCTGACCGTATTGTTGCTGCTGTTCATCCTCTTCGTCAACAGAACGGTCCTTTTGCCCCTTGAGGGCCTTAAACTTTCCTCCGACGCTGTGGCTGGGGGAGACCTGACCGTCAAGGTCCACTCGAACGGAAAGGACGAAGTGGCCCAGGTTTCGAACGGAATAGGCCGGATGGTCTCCACTTTGAGGTCTTTCTTCTTCGGCCTGAACGAAAGCGGCAGGAAGCTCGATGAGGTCGCGTCCTCTCTGGGGACTACCGCCGACAGCAACGAGAGGCTGGCCTCCCTGCTGAGGGACAGGGCCTCCGGTATGAGGGAAGATTCCACGGCAAACTCCAGGGCTATAGAGGAGGTCAACTGTGGCATGGTGGAGATCTCCTCCGCCATAAAGGACACGGCCAGGGCCTCACAGGAAGCGGCTCATAGCGCTGAGACTCTCAAAAAAGAGGCTGTCACCGCTACGGAGGCGATATCCGCAGCCGCTAGGAGGATAGAGGAAATGTCCTCCTCTTTCTCCTCCATCGCTGAGTCAGTGGCGGACCTTCACGAAAACGCCGGTAGAATAGGCGACATGGTCAGGTCCATAACTGGCATCGCCGACCAGACGAATCTACTGGCCCTGAACGCCGCTATAGAGGCGGCCAGGGCAGGTGACGCAGGCAGGGGATTTGCCGTCGTCGCGGAAGAGGTAAGAAAACTGGCGGAGGAAAGCAACGTAGCGGCCGGTGAGATAGGAAACCTCGCAAACGAGATAGTTAAGCGTACCCAGGGCTCTCTTTCTGCGGCAGAGGATGGCATCGATCTAGCCGAAAGAGGCACGGAGGATAGCCAAAAGATGAAGGCCAACATCTCCTCGGTGCTAGGTGCGGTGGACCTCATAGGGGAGCAGCTCAGGACCATAGCCTCGGCGTCTGAGCAGCAGTCCTCCGGAATTCAGGAGATGGCCGATTCCATAGAGAGGATAAGCTCCAGCGTTACCAGGACAGGCTCGGAGGTCCAGGAGATAGACAAGGATCTTCACGTCCTGTCGGAGGGTGCGGATCAGTTATCGGACCTGGCCGAGATCCTCAAGGGGATATCCTCGGAGATAGGGAAAGAGCTGGGCCGTTACGTTATCGATGAGAGGCAAAGCGTTGGGTCGTCCCTCCGCGTTGTTTAGGGTTTTATCGTATCAGGCGTGACAGATCGAAAGGGGCTGGTGTCGTGATCAGAAAGACCGCCTACATGAGAGCTAATTTGGTCATGACGCTGTTTTGCTGTGCCATGATAGCGATTTCTATCGTCGTGTTGCTGTTTCAGCTGAATTACGACAGAAAAAGGGAGATGGAGTCGGCCTACAGGCGGACTGAAAACATGGCTCGAGCGTTTCAGGAACATTCGCTAAGGACGATCCAAAACGTCCACTATATCCTGAAGTCCTTAAGGGACGTTTACGCAAAGAAGGGGGGCTTGGCCATGGGATCCTTCGCCGAGGTCGCCAACGCCAGCGTCACCCGATACGTTGTGGAGAGCCGCAGAGGGCAGGAGAGCCTTTTCAACCTTCTCAGCGTTGTGGACGCCTCCGGCGACCTCGTCTTGAGCTCTCAGGTCCCTTTTGTGTTCGTCAACGTCCGGGAGAGGGCTTACTTCAAGGCCCACAGGGACGGTTTTAGGGATTTTTTGATAAGTCCCCCGGTCTTAGGCACGGCCACAGGTAAGTGGTTTATCCCCATGAGTCTTTCGGTTGAGGACGAGTATGGATCTTTTGCTGGCCTGGTGTTGGCGTCGGTCAACCCCTTTATGTTCTCCGATTTTTACAGCCGTATATGTCTGGGCCCTGGCGGAGTTATCGCTATGGTGGACAAGGATGGGGAGGTCCTAGCCGGTGTGCATGACGACAGACCTATGTCGCTGTCTCAGAGAATAGAGGATCAGGCGGTTTTGGCCGTGATGTCCCAAATTCCCAACGGCTCATTGGTCGGAGACATGATGGGTGACGGAGATAGGAGAGTCCTGTCCTTCAGACAGATATATCCCTACGACGCGTTCGTGGTGATGGGGGA
>JAQUTB010000290.1 GCA_028709985.1 Dethiosulfovibrio sp. | reverse complement strand
GGCTGGGGTTATCTTGACAAAACCTGTTCCAAACTCGGGATCAACCATATTATCCTCTATTATGGGTATCTCCCTACCCCCGGAAAGAGGAACCACTACCGTCTTTCCGACGAGACCTTGGTGCTTTTCGTCCCTGGGATGGACCGCTATTGCCACGTCCCCGAGTATGGTCTCAGGACGGGTGGTAGCCACCAGTATGCTGCCTTTCTCCCCCACTATCGGATAGTTGACGTAGTAGAGCTTGCCTGGTTCCTCGGAGTGTTCCACCTCCAGGTCGGATAGGGCGGTCTGACATCTAGGACACCAATTTATGATGTATTTTCCCCTGTAGATAAGCCCCTTTTCGTAAAGCCTTACAAAAACGGCACGAACCGCCTTGGAAAGGCCCTCGTCCATGGTGAACCTGAGACGCCTCCAGTCGCAGGAGTTGCCGAGCTTCTTTTGCTGGGAGATAATCCTGTTTCCGTACTCTTCTTTCCACTCCCATACCCTTTTCACAAAATCCTCCCTGGACATCTGATGCCTGGAAAGACCTGTCTTGGCCAGCTCCCTCTCAACCACGTTCTGTGTGGCGATGCCAGCGTGATCAGTCCCTGGAAGCCAAAGGACGTTGTAGCCTCTCATCCTCTTGTATCTACAGACGACGTCCTGAAAGGTGTTGTTGAAGGCGTGCCCCATGTGAAGCGATCCAGTGACGTTGGGGGGAGGTATGACTATGCTGAAGGCCTCTTTCGAGCGATCTACCTCTGCGTCGAACAGCCCTTTGTCCAGCCAATTTTGATACCACTTGTCCTCTATCGGTTCAGGGTCGTAGTTCTTAGGAAGCCCTGTATTTCTCAAAACCATCCTCATTTCCCCCTTAGTTTTCTACTAGATCGTTCCATTCGGCCAAATAAGACAGGAAGAAGGCCCTAAGCTCCTCAACTCCGGTTTTATCCTCCGCCGAGGTCATAATAGGCATATCTATGGACCTAAGACCTGACTTAACATATTTAACTAAATCGCCCTTTCTCTTCCCTCTAGCGATCTTATCGACCTTGGTAAAAACGGTAAGCATCGGGATGTCCATCGCGGAAACCCAATCTTGAAGTTCTTTATCGTTTTTAAGTAATCCATGTCTAAAATCAACCAAATGGACTATCAGAGCAAGAGAGTTCCTGTTAATGAGATATCTCTCGATAAGCTTCCGCCACGTGTCCTGTTCGGTCTTGCTTCTGGCTGCGAAACCGTAGCCAGGCAGGTCCACGAGGCAAAACGGCGACTCCGCATCTACCTTGAAGAAGTTTATGCTCCTCGTCTTTCCCGGTTTAGAGCTAACGTGGGCGGCCTTTTGGCCGATGAGAGCGTTGAGCAAGCTGGACTTCCCTACGTTAGATCGTCCAGCGATGGCGATCTCGGGGAATCCCTCAGGGGGAAACTGTCTGGGCTCAAAAGCCGTGCATATCAAACTGGACTTCCATGATGACATTACTCCGCCTCCAATGCGTGTTTAAAGACTTCCTTGACGTTGGAGGCAAAAACGAAGTCCAACCCTTCGGTTATCCATTCCTCTAGTTCCTCGATATCAGGCTTATTACCCTCTGGCACGATCAGAGTCTTCATTCCATGGCGCTTAGCAGCCAATATTTTCTCCCTGACCCCTCCTATAGGAAGGACCTGCCCCAGTAGGGAAATTTCTCCGGTCATGGCGACATCGGGGCGATATCTTCTGCCAGCAAGAACCGACAGGATAACGACCGCCATGGTTATGCCAGCGGAGGGGCCGTCTTTGGGTATCGCCCCCTCTGGAACATGAAGGTGAACGTCGAAGCTGCCCCACTTAATTCCACCAAGACCTAACTGAGAGGCATGCCCCTTCAGATATCCCATAGCGGTCTGGGCGGATTCCTGCATTATGTTACCAAGGTTGCCAGTTAGAGTAATCTGTCCTTTCCCCTCGGAGGAGACAGCCTCGATCACCAGGACCTCTCCGCCGGTCTGGGTCCACGCCAACCCGAGAGCGATACCCCTTCGAGGAGACTTAGGAAGTCTGACGTCATATCTTTTTGGTGCGCCCAGAAAATCCTTGAGATTTTTTGAGTTTACCGTTATAGGAAGATCCACCTTGGCATCGTCGTTCCCCTGGGAAAGCACTATTTTCATGGTCGCTTTTCTGCACACCGTGGCCAACTTTCGCTCAAGGTTTCTTACCCCAGCCTCTCTGGTGTAGTCCTGTATTATCTTCTTGTAGACCCCATCGGATATAGATATATCCTTTCTGGTCAGGCCGTTTTCCTCCAGCAGTTTGGGGAAAAGGTGTCTTTTGGCTATCCTAAGTTTTTCCTCCATGATGTAACCGGATAGGTCTATGACCTCCATCCTATCCAGGAGGGCCTTAGGTATTGTATGGGTTATATTAGCGGTGGTTATGAAAAGGACCTGGCTGAGGTCAAACGGGACCTCAAGATAGTGATCCGTGAAGGCGTAGTTTTGTTTAGGGTCAAGGACCTCCAGCAACGCAGATGCTGGGTCACCTCTGAAATCGTTCCCCATCTTGTCTATTTCGTCCATGAGGACGATGGGATTTTTGGTCCCTGCCTGCTTCACCTTCTGGATTATCCTCCCAGGCATGGAGCCTATATATGTCCTTCTGTGTCCCCTTATCTCTGCCTCGTCCCTTACCCCACCCAACGACAGGCTGACGAACTTCCTGCCCATAGCGTCGGCAACGGAACGGCCTAAAGAGGTTTTTCCAACCCCAGGAGGTCCTACAAGACAGAGTATTCCCCCTCTGGCCTTCTCTCCTGCGAGCTTCCTTACAGCGATAAACTCCAAGAGTCTCTCTTTAACCTTTTCGAGACCATCGTGATTTGAGTCCAAAACGGATTTTACCTTTGAAAGATCCAGGACATCCTCCGTTGTCTCGTTCCAGGGCATGCTTAAAATCCAATCTATATAGCTTCTGACGACGGTAGCCTCTGCAGACATAGGTGGCATTTTTGAAAGTCGCTTGAGCTCGTCTTTTGCCTTTTCCTGGGCCTCTTCGGGAAGATTGGCCTGTTCTATCCGTTCGCGGTAATCGTCCA
>JAQUTB010000289.1 GCA_028709985.1 Dethiosulfovibrio sp. | reverse complement strand
TCAAGCCCGAGCTCGCCGAACCATCGGAGGGAGGCCAGGGCCCAGGAGGGATCGCAGGCGGTCCTCTTGATGGAAGGCTCCCTAAAGTGGTCGACAGTGGGCTCCACTCCAGTCCTATCAGGCCATATCCCCATGGATCGTCCACGGAGGAGAGGGACGATCCCCTGGCTTTGCGCCACTCCATGGCGTGAGTCTGGGCCTCTCTGACGCTGAGCCAAAGCCTGCCCTGTTCCTTAGACAGAGGCGCCGCCCCTCCAATCCACCATATCAGGGCAAGTCCCATCGCCAGGGTCAGGGAAAGCCCCGTCCTGTACAGCCTGGCCCTCTTCAGGGCCCGTCTGTACCCTTTGAGGTCGAAAGTCAAGGGATCACCCCCGTAAAGGACGTGACAAGGCTGAAGGCCATGGCCGAGACCAGGGCTCCAGATAAGGCCAAAGCCACAGTGACGACAGGGCCCTGCCTCTGAAAGTCCGCCGCCATAAGCCCAGGCACGGCCCATCCCAGCCACAGAGACCAGGACTCCATATAGAACCCCAGGACGATCCTAAGGGCCAAAGCCATCAACATAGCCAGGGCGATCCTCTGCCTACCGTAGAGGGGAAACAGCCTAGAGGCCAGCTCAAGGCAGCCCCACACAGCGGTGGCTACCAGGACTGCCCCGGCTATCCTGTGTGGCGCCCCCAGGGAGAAAGCCAGTACCCCAGGGGTTATAACCCCGCCTGGAGATATCCCGGTCCTACCGTATATGACCATTCCGACAAACACGCCTATGGCGAGAAGCCACAAAAAACCCTCGCTCAACTTACCATCCCCCAAAAAGTTTGAGATCCAAAGGGGCCCCGTAGACCACGTTACCGCAGCCGAAGACCAAACCGGCCGAGTCCACCAGTTCCCTTAGGCTCTCATGGTTCTCCACATTCACGTACCGAGATTTTCCGGTAAAAAGTGGCCTGTCCCCGATCACGATCCTGTCCGCCCAACCAGGTCGGTCCAGCCAAGGCCTAAAAACCCTGAACCTCTCCGGCCTGTCCCTTCTGTGGTTGAACAGCACCGTGACTCTCCCTTGTTCCCAGCCGAGGGACCTGAACAGCTCCTCGGTGGTGACCAAGTCGTTGGCGGAGAAGGCGAAAGCCAGCTCTCCACCGTCCGTGCGAAGCAGCGAGAAATCGGCTATATCCGGCTCCATCCCACTTATGGCCTGGAGCGATTTTTCCCGGTCCATCCCAAGGGCGACGCAGGTCGTCAGGGCCAAGGATTCGTTGTAGGACCGATAGGACACCTCGCCTGTCGGCTTTGGAGCCACCTTGACGTCGCATCCTCGCTCGAAAAGCAGTTCCATAGCCAGGGGACTGTCGGCCACCTCGCTTCCCACCACGACCACACCGCCATCTGGTATCCCAGGACATAGGGCCATAGCAGCGTTGTCCTCTCCATCTCCCCACATATCCTGATGATCCGGCCTGACGTTTGTGATAACCGACACCGAAGGACGGAGCCACCTAGCAGCGATAGGCTGAAGCTCAGGGGACACGGCGCTGTTCTCCATGACTATGCCCTCAGCCTCCGAATGGACCGACCCTATCCACCACCTCATCTCCTCAACATGGGCGCCTGAGTAACGGACTATGGGAACCTCGCCGGACGGGGTCAAAGTCCTAGGTATAACCCCTGTTATCCTGCCGTAGGCCTTGACCCCACATCCGACCATGGCACGATGGACCATCCTGACCACTGTGCTCTTGCCCCTGCTACCTGTGACTAAAACGCTAATCAATTCATATCATTCCTTAATTTGATCGTATATAGCCTCAAATACCCGGTGGTTCTCCCTGAATATGTTAAGCAGCCTTGGATCGAAGTGCTCCGGCTGAACCCTCCCATCGCCCTCGAGTATTATGTGACAGGCTTCGGAGTGGGAAAAGGCGGGTTTATACCCTCTGGCATCCCTCAGGGCATCGTAGATGTCAGCTATGGCAACTATCCTGCCGCTTATGGGGATATCATCCCCCACAAGCCCTCTGGGGTATCCAGAGCCATCCCACTTCTCGTGGTGGGTCATGGCGATCTGCCTAGCCATCTCCAGCCACTCCGAGTCTCCCAAAATGTCCACAGCGTAGAGAGTGTGGTTGCGGATTTCCGCAAACTCATCGGTGGTGAGCGATCCGGGTTTGGCCAATATCCTGTGAGGTATCCTGAGCTTACCTATGTCGTGAAGCTGGCTGTATATCCTTATGTCCTCCACGTATTCGTCGGGCATACCCATAGTCTGAGCTATAAAGGCGGAGTACTCGCCAACCCTCATAAGGTGGCTTCCCGTCTCCTCGTGGTACGACTCGGTGAGACCCTGCATCCTTGTTGCGAGGTAGTGGAAGGACCTCCGAACCTCTCGCACCATGCTGTGGGCCTGAAAAAGGCCCCCCAGAGGCAGGACGAACCGTCTCAAAACCTCCAGTATGGAACCGCCGTTTTTGACTTTCTCGTCCTGCACCAGGACCACCACCCCGACAAGGCGCCCCATAAACCGGACCGGGACGATGAACCTGACCATATGAGGCCCCAGAGGCTGGACAATCTCGTCGTCTCTGTCGACGAAGGGGGCGACTATATCCATAAGAGACCTCTGATCCAGGGAGAAAGGAGGCTCCCCTGAGCTACCCCATACAAGCGGCAGATCCTCCTCCATGGCTATGACCGCCACGAAGGAGCATGAAAAAGTGACCTCCAGGTTCGAGACGATGGCACCGATAGTGCCGTCCAGGGAGGACGACCCTCCAACGTCCCTTGAGAGGTTCATCAGGCTGTCGAGCCTTTCGCTGACCATTTTCAGCTCGTCGTTGCTCTCCCTGACCTGGGCCTCCATGGCTATGGCCTCCTGATACAGGGCGGTGAGGTTTTCCCCCTGGTCCGAGACCACCTCCAGCATCTTCTCGAAAGCCCCCAACAGCCTGCCCTGCTCCTGGAATGGGGCTCTTTCCTGTTTGAACGCCTCTATCGCGGAGAAAAGCCTGGGGATCGACTCAACCGGGTTGCTCTCTATTGAGATATTCTCCGCCAAATCGGTGACGGTCTGGACC
>JAQUTB010000288.1 GCA_028709985.1 Dethiosulfovibrio sp. | reverse complement strand
GAGGTGTTTCATGGGCTCACCATCCTATCCTTATACAGGAATCTACTTAACACACAAGATCTGCCGTAATTCCTCATGCTCCACGATCTCCTCGGAGGAAGCCTGACCTTGGAGCATTTTTACACGGAGTTCATTATACCTCATTTGAGCCTTTTTGCGACGTAAAATAGAACAAAAAAGTTCCCACTTAACGCTGAAATCCTGGGGAAATTCCTCCAGGTAAGACCCACCCTTCGCCAATACCCTGGCCTGAAAGCTATCTCCAGTCTCAAGCCATCTTCTCTCCAGGGATTCACATGATTCCCCTGACAGGATGGATATGGACATAAGCTTAAGTCGCTCGTCGGACAAAAGACCAAGAATCATGGAGAGGTCGCAGCTCCTTCTTAACTCACTTTCATGCCAAAGCAAGGTAACCAGGGCCATCTCGACTTTGTCTGGGTCGGTCAAACCGTCGGGAGCCTTGATCGGCTCTTTTGTTCGCTCTCTATTCCTGTCCGTGGTGGAAGAGACTCCTCTTCTGGATCTCAGCGCATCCAATACCTCAAAATCCCTTATACCGAGCACCGCCGACAGCCTGGGAAGATGGGGAGATATATCGACCGTGTCCAAAGAGGAGAGCCCGTCAAAAAGCCCCTCCAAGGCGGATTTTCGGGAGTCGGGGTCCTTCAGATACGGTTCCATAAGGGTAATGTGATAGTCCACAAGGGACAAAGCAGACCTTAGGCAAGCGGAAAACTCGGTATCTCCACCTGGAGAGGAGAGGATGTCGTCGGGATCCTTCCCCTTCGGCAATCTGACGACCTTGACCGAAAGCCCAGCAGATTGGAGTATGTACATGCCTCTTATTGAGGCGTTTTGACCTGCGCCGTCGGCGTCGTAGCAGATATAGACCCTGTCAGCCAACCTCTTTATTATTGAGGCTTGGTCCTCCGTTAGAGCTGTTCCCAAAGTGGCAACAGTCTGGTGAAATCCCCGGATATGGGCTCTGATGGCGTCGAAATACCCCTCTACCAATATGGCGTGGCCCTTTTCCCTGATGGCGGACTTGGCCTTGTCGATCAGGTAGAGAGTCCTCCTCTTGCTGTATATCTCGGTCTCAGGGCTGTTGAGGTATTTTGCCCCATCCCCGTCGATTATCCTCCCTCCGAAGGCCACCGTTTTGCCGGAGATATCTTTTATCGGGAATATGACCCGTCCTCTGAACCTATCGTAAAAGCCTCTTTCGCCCTCGATGATAAGGCCACACCGAACCATCTCGTTGGAGTCGATTAGTTTGGAGTTACGTCCTTCCTTTATGAGAAAGTCCCAGGATGGAGGAGCCCACCCAAGCTGGAAAGAGCTCCAAAACTCTCGGTCTATCGAACGC
Organism: Dethiosulfovibrio sp.; assembly: GCA_028709985.1. GTDB lineage: Bacteria > Synergistota > Synergistia > Synergistales > Dethiosulfovibrionaceae > Dethiosulfovibrio. The sequence goes on along the minus strand of JAQUTB010000288.1, from coordinate 1,708 downwards.
CGCGAAAGATAGGCCTGGGCTACGTTGCCCTGGGCTCCGGTAAGGGAGCGACAGTAGATTCCTGCGACATATTCCATAACGTCGTAGAGGTTTCGTCGATCCTTGCCGATCTCGGAGACGCTCTGAAGATCTATACCGGCCCTTTTTGAGAGACTCTCGAGAGCTTCCCCGAAGGTGAGCCCTTCCTTCTCCATCACGAAGGTAAAGACATCTCCTCCCTTTCCACATCCAAAACAGTGCCAGGTCTGCCTTGCCTGGGATACGTGAAAGGAGGGGGTTTTCTCGTCGTGAAAAGGGCATAATCCCTTGTGATTTTGCCCACTTCGGGTGAGTTTCACGTAATCGCCTATAACGTCCACGATATCCAGCCTGTCCTTTATACGCTTTACATCGTCACCCAAAAGACCGACCTCCGATCACAGAATCGATAAAGAGTAAAAGGGGAGAGCACAGGCTCTCCCCTTTTATATATTAGTCCGTTCCCAAAAGAGGTTTCTCTACAGGAAAAGGGGAGCCATAACTACGGCAACCACGGACATCAGTTTTATGAGAATGTTGAGGCTGGGACCGGAGGTATCCTTGAAGGGATCTCCAACGGTGTCGCCGACGACCGCAGCAGCGTGCTGATCGGTGCCCTTGCCGCCGTGATGTCCTTCCTCGATGTACTTCTTAGCGTTATCCCAAGCACCACCGGCGTTGGACATGAAGATAGCCATCATGACGCCTGTCACTATCGAACCGCCCAGAAGTCCCCCAAGGGCCTCAGGACCGAGGAACACTCCGACCAGGACGGGACAGACTATAGCGAGGAGACCAGGTATGACCATTTCCTTAAGAGCAGCACCAGTGGATATCTCGATGCACTTCTCGTACTCAGGACGGGCCGTTCCCTCCATGATGCCTGGGATCTCCCTGAACTGACGACGAACCTCGTCGATCATGTGCTCAGCAGCTCTGCCGACAGCCTGGATCGTGAGAGCGCTGAACAGGAATGGCAGCATTCCTCCGATGAAAAGACCGGTCATGACTGTGGGGTTGCTAAGGTCTATGGAGCTCAGGTTCACCGCAGCGGCGTAGGCGGAGAACAAAGAAAGAGCGGTCAAGGCGGCAGAGCCGATGGCAAGGCCCTTGCCCATGGCAGCGGTGGTGTTTCCTACCGCGTCGAGTTTGTCGGTTATCTTCCTTACCTCAGGGGGAAGCTTGCTCATCTCGGCGATACCGCCGGCGTTGTCGGCTATAGGACCGTAAGCGTCGACGCTAAGGGTCATGCCGGTGATGGAGAGCATCCCGACCGCGGAGCAAGCTATGCCGAAGAGACCACCAAACTTGAAGCTGACCAAAGTGGCAGCGCAGATCATCAAGACAGGAACGACGGTTGAGATCATTCCAATGGATATACCAGCAAGTATGGTCGTAGCAGCACCGGTCTCGGTAGCCCTGGCTATGTTCTTAACAGAACGGTAATCGGCAGAGGTATAGATCTCGGTAACCCAGCCGATAAGGACTCCGACGAGGATCCCGGAGAGCACGATCCAGAAAAGCCCCCTGTTACCGGTCATCATCCTTGTGGCGAAGAAGGCTCCGACGATCATGAGCCCACCGGTCAGGAACGTGCCGTATCTGAGGGCAGCCTGGGCGGTGCCGCCGTCTTTAACTCTGACGACGAAAGTTCCAAGCATGGAGGCTACTATACCGAGAGCGGCAAGCA
>JAQUTB010000287.1 GCA_028709985.1 Dethiosulfovibrio sp. | reverse complement strand
ATGACCGGCTGCGCAGTCTCCTGAAACGGACTCGGCCACTACGGCCTGCCTTACCGATCTGGCCCCAGTAAAAACCCTCTCCAGCCCCCTATGCTGATACCCCAGGGATATCTCCAGGTGCAAGACTATCTCGCCGTGACACTGAAACCGAAAGTGCCCTGGCTCAATGACCCCAGCGTGGACCGGTCCAACCGCAACCTCGTGAACCTCCTCGCCCTGAACCTGGAAAAAATCCATCTCGCCGATAGAGCTCCCTAGAGCTCCATCTAGGGGAAACCTGACAGGTTTCAGCCAGGGGTGTCCCTCCGGGGTGGGGCCTCCCCTCTCGGCGATATCCCTCTCGAACAGGTGAGCCTGAGGACACGATGGCGTCAGGGATCTGTAGGAATCCCCTTTGACCTCCCCCATAGCCACAGAGAGGGAACCCTTGGAGTCGTCGGCTAAAACGGCACAGAGGGTCCTATTTTTGCGGTAAAAGAGGGATATCAACCTCTCCCCCTGTATAGCCCCGTCGATAACCCAGTCCAAAAAGTCCTCCAGAGGACGAACCGGAACCTGGGACAGAGGAAAAGCGACCATGTTTCTGGTTGAATGACAGTAAGACATCTACATCCCTCCGCCTATCACGGTAGCGGCGCTCTCTATGAGACGCCAAAGAGGGGCCGGAGTCCAGAGCCCAAGGACTAACACCGCTCCACACAGGACCATAGGGGGAATATCAGCCCATACGACCTTCCTGCCCGACGGAACGTCCAGACCAGGCGGAACGTCGCCGAAGACCATGGATATGACCGCCCTCCACATGCCGATAAAGACCATAGCGAGACCCAGAAGGAGAAGCCCCATCACGCCCCACATCCCCTGAGACCCTAATGACGACAGAATCATCATCTCGCTGAAAAAAGTCCCAAAGGGAGGAAGGCCACATATGGACATAGACCCCGCTATCCATATGGCTCCTGTCACAGGGGCCAGACGTATCAGCCCCGAGATTGAGGCTATGGCCTTCGTGTGATACAGGCTCAACACCGACCCAGCCACGAAGAACAGAGATCCCTTGGTCAGGGAGTTGTTAAGGGAGTGAAAAAGGCCGCCACTTCCGGCTCCTATACCTATGGCTATGGCCAATATGCCCATGTGTTCCACGCTCGAATAGGCGAGGAGCCTCTTGAACCCCGACTGTCCGAGGATCATACATCCGGCCGTTATCACGGAAAGGACCCCGAAGGCGACCATCAACGTCCCCCAGTACTCCTCCAGACCAGCCCGGTTGAGTATGGATCCGGTTCTGATTATCCCAAGCAGGGCGCAGTTGGACAGAGCACCGGACAGCAGGGCGGACACGGGAGAGGGGGCCTCGCTGTAGGCGTCGGGCAACCAAGGATGCATAGGAGCAAGCCCCATTTTCGTGCCATATCCGACCAGGATGAAGGCGAAGGCTATCTTGAGCCAAAGGGGCTGTAGCTCTGACCCATGCTCCGCCAGACCCTGGAAGGTCATGGAGATAGAGTGTCCATCGCCGGAGAAGAGGGACGAGACGGCCAGCGCGGTGTTTCCCACCAGTGCCATGGCGATACCGACGGAGCAGATCAGAAGATACTTCCAGGCCGCCTCAAGGGCCCCAGGGGACCTCTGATAGGCTATGAGAGGGGCGGTGGCCAGTGTGGTGGCCTCAATGGCCATCCAGAAGACTCCGGTATGATGGCTGACTATGGCCAGCGTGGTGGTGGCCAAAAAGATAAGCATAGAGCCCACGAACGCTGATTCCCTCGAAAAGGCCCCGCTTGAGCCGATAAAACGGTGCTCCTTCAGGTAGATAACGGTCGAGAAGGACCCGAAGAAGAAAAGCAGCGACGTTATGAGGAGGAAAAAGAGCGAAAGTCCATCCACCCCAATCCAGCCCACCACGGGAAGGTCATAGCCCCTAGACCACAGGGAAAACACACCCACTGTATGAGCCATCGACACAGAAACCAACATGGCCCTCCTGATGGACGACCACGGTACCGCGAAACTCACAAGCCCGGAGACGAAGGGCAAAAGCACAATAATCCAGATCATATCGAATCAGTCCTTCAGCTCGGACAGTCTATCCACGTCGATGTGGTTAAACTCCCGCCTTATATGGAGAATGATGACCCCCATGACGAAGACCCCGACGAATAGGTCCAGTAGCACCCCGGCCTCCACTATGAGGGGATTGTGAATGGACAGAGCCGGGCCCAAGACGTAGATGCCGTTCTCCATGGCCAGATACCCTATGGCCTGGGATATTGCCTTCTTCCTTGATATTACCAAAAACAGGCCTGCTATCATGGACAAGATGGCCACGGTCAGGACCATAGGCTCCTCTACTCCTACAGGAAGAGGTAGGTTCATGGACACCCAGAGAGAAAAGCCTACAGCTATGAGCCCTATGAACAGGGACTTTCTGTAGCCTATCATAGGCTCAAGCTCTCTCCTGATCCCCACGGACCTGAGGGCCCTTAACATCACGGTCGGGAGAACGATCGCCTTGATAAAACCGGTCACCGCCAAAAAGACCCATCCCCCCCAGGAGAAACCGCCCTCGGGATACAGTGCCGCCAGGCAGACCATCAAAAGTCCCTGTACGCCCACAGACCTTATAAGACTGTCGACCCTGGACGTGGCGAACATATTGAGGTTCACCAGCAAAAGCAGGGCTACAAGAAGCTGACTCACGAGAACATCACCTCACAACCCACATAATCCACAGGGTGGACATGACGAACCCCACGGCCATAAGAAGCGGGACTCTGCCCATCTTAAGGCGAGCCATGGAGGACTCTATAAGTCCCAAGACTACCTGTAGACCAAAAAGACAAAGAAGCGACAGCACCACATCCAGCAGCAGGAAACCGCTGCCCCCGTGGAAAACCAGCCCGGTTATCAAAAGCCCCATGGTCCAGAGCTTAAGGGCTCCACCGTACTCTATGAAGGCCAAGTCGACCCCGCAGTGGTCCAGCACCATAACCTCGTGTATCATGGTCAGTTCCAGGTGGGTGGTTGGATCGTCCACGGGAATGCGAGCGTTCTCAGCGAGATAGACTATCACGAAGG
>JAQUTB010000286.1:1592-3092 GCA_028709985.1 Dethiosulfovibrio sp. | reverse complement strand
AGAGCACAAGAAGAAATCCCGGCAGGGGGTAGACGTATTTATTTAACTTAAGCACCTTGTCCAGATTTTTCGAGTGAGGCCCTACGACGTAGGTCAGCAACGTCTCAAACTGGGCAAAAAGCCCCGTCGAGGTGGTGAGCCCAAACAGAAAGATCCCGACTATGAGCACGACTGTTCCGAGGGAACCCACTCCTTTTGAGAAGGCGCTTAGAGTCAGGGTTGCCCCGTCCAGGCCGGAGCTCCACTCCCCTGAGTTTATGATCATGATGGCGGTCACCGAGCATATTACCAAGGTGTCCATAAACACCTCGAATATGCCCATGATGCCCTGCTTCACCGGATGGTTCACCCTGGCAGAGGCGTGGATCATAGGAGACGACCCCCAACCTGCCTCGTTGCTGTAGACCGCACGGGCCATTCCCACGGAGATCATCTTCGCGAAGGCGGCTCCGGCAAATCCCCCTACCGCTGCGGTTCCGGTGAAGGCACTCTCGAATATGAGCCTAAAGGTGTGGGGTATGGCGGCGGTGTCTTTAAGGATAACAATGAGGGCTCCCCCGATGTAGAAAAGGCACATGAAGGGGACCACCGCTATGGCTATCTTGCCGAGCCCCCTGATACCACCCCAGATGGAGGCGTAGAGGAGAACCAGAAAGACGAAGCTGACCACCAAAAGGTTCACGTCGAAGACCCCCGCCACAGCTTCCGCCACTGTGTAGTTCTGGATGGTGAAGAAATAGCATATGAGAAAACCTATCAGGAACAGTCCGCTGAGGACCTTCGCCAGTCCATGCCAGCCTCGCTCCTGACCGAGCCCTCTTTGGATGTAGTAGGTAGGCCCTCCGTAGGTGCTCTGGCCGTCGTCCAGCACCGTCCTGTAGTGGACCGCCAGTGTGACCTCGACCATCTTTATGAGCTGGCCGAATATGCCCGCCATCCACATCCAGAACACCGCCCCAGGGCCGTCCTCCACCTTGCCTGAGAAGATCCGTCCTACGGTATTTTTAAAGATATAGCCGCCGTTCCTGAACTGAAAGCATCCCGAGACCAGGGTAAAGAACACCCCCGAGCCGAGCACAATCACTATGAGAGGAGTTCCCCACACCCAATCGACTAACTGTTCCACAAAACCCAGAAAATCCATCTATTTCCCTCCCTTCCGGTCTACATCGTTATTAATAAAAGCTACTTACGAAGAAGGGGCCTGGTAAGACAGGTAGGTCCTCCGCCGCCCTTCCAGCATATCTCGGTGCCCGGGAACTCCAGCACCTCCATGCCAGCCTCCTGTAATCTGCCCTTGGTGATAGGGTTGCCCTCTATCATGAGGACCAACCCGGGCTCCAGGGCCAGGACGTTACAGGCCATGGTGTCATACTCCTGGTCGGGAACCTCTATCAGGTTATATCCCCTGTGAAGAAGCTCCTGCCGGAATGTAACCGGCATCTGTCTGGAGTAGACAACCGCCGCCTTGTGATCCACAGGGCTTATGAAGGACATGAG
>JAQUTB010000286.1:0-1582 GCA_028709985.1 Dethiosulfovibrio sp. | reverse complement strand
TCCAGTGAGGTATGGGGTAGTCCAGCACCTCGAAGTTACCGGCAGCCAGAGCCCTCAGCTGGCGAACTCCCTCGGGGTTGGTCCTGTAGCTGATCCCCACCGCCAGAGTGCTCTCGTCCAACCAGGCCATGTCACCCGCCTCCATGGTTCCCTCGCCCTCTATGGCTCCCAGCCTGGGCAGGCCGATGGAATCGAACAGGCGGCCAGCCTCCGTTGCCTCGGTCCTCCGTTGGGGCTTGCCCATGTTGAAGAGAATATAGCCTTTGTCGGTGACCATACAGGAGTCCCTGGCGTACATCGAGTCGGGGCCGGTCCCCTCCTGAGAGGGGAGGCAAAACACCTCGGGCACGTGGCTCTTTATAATGGATAGAAATGCATCGTATTCGTCCATGGCCTTGGAGTAGTTCACCCGCTCGGTGTAGCCCAGATCCCTCCAGCAGGAGTCCAAAACCTCCTGGCTTCCGTAGGCATCTTCCGCTCTCTTCACCATTATCTTCTCTATCTTTCCAACTTCCGACTGAGCTCCCCAAGGTTTCATGTATAGTGCCTCCTTTGAGTTCTTTTAGATTATTTGCTCTTGCATAAATAGGATAGACGATATATGCTCTTTTCCACAGAGGTTTTGTAATAGATTAGGAGATTACAGGTTACATACACCTATCGTTTCTGGCTATAACTTTACGTTTGAGAGCAAGAGGGAGGACAATATGACCATAAAAGACGGCAACCTACTGGACGACACCGGCCTGGCGATCCTCAGGGAACTTCAGGCAAACGGCAGGATCTCCTTCAGGGAGCTGGGGAAAAAAGTGGGCCTCTCCGCCCCGGCGGCCATAGAGAGGGTCCGGCGAATGGAGAGCGTCGGGATAATTATGGGATATGGGGCCAGGATAGACCCGGAAAAGGCGGGCTTTCCGATCAGGGCCATGTCCGCCATGTCCACGGACTTCAAAAACCCCGACCCCTACCTGGCGGACAAGATAACCGCTATACCGGAGGTCATAAGGTGCCTGAGCATCACAGGACAGGACGACTACTACGTCGAGATAGTCGCCAGGTCGATAAAGGACCTTGAGAGGATCCTCGGAGAGCTGACCAGGATAGGCAAGCTGTGCACCTCCATCGTTCTGTCCTCCATCGAGAAGGACCTAAAAATCTAAAGGACGGCTCTAAGAGCCGTCCTTTAGATTTACCTCTAGGCTGAACATCTCCTCGTAGGACCGCTCCAGCTCTGAGATAGGCCCCTCCCATATAATCGAGGTTCCCCGATCATCGGGGAGGACCAGCCTGGGACAGCCGCCTTTAAACTTCTTGTCCCTGGCCACGTGAGGGGCTATGGCGGACCATGGGAGGTCGGGCCTTGTAGGGAGCCCAAGGGACACAAGAAGATCACCAAGCCTGTTAAACATCTCACCGGAACACAGCCCCAGTCTACAGGCCAGATCGGTGACCACCATCATCCCCACCGAGACGCCGTCTCCGTGGCTCCAGCCCCGGTAGTCCGATGCGGCCTCAAGGCCGTGTCCTACCGTGTGCCCCAGGTTAAGCCTGGCCCTAGCCCCCGTCTCCCTCTGATCCTCCT
>JAQUTB010000285.1 GCA_028709985.1 Dethiosulfovibrio sp. | reverse complement strand
CAAACTCGGACAGCTTTCGGGGCATCTCATCTACGGAGAAACAGGGTTTGCCGAAGAACTCCCTGCCTATTTTCCTGTCTGAGACATCAAAAAGGGCAACTATCTCGTAGTCCTGAGACAAAAAAGCCTTATGATCCATAAGAGCCTCACCGAGACGACCCACGCCTACGAGCCCTATTCGCCATTTCTTAGGAGGAGACAGTATCTCGGTAACGTGGCTGAGAAGACGCTCAACCCCGTACCCTACGCCTCTTTTGCCTATCTCGCCGAAGTAGGAGAGATCCTTTCTCACCTGACTGGCCTTAAACCCCAACATATCCCCGATATCCCTGGAAGAAACCACCGAGACATCTTCCTGAACTAAACGCTCTAGGAGCCGTCTATATTGCACAAGACGCTCCACGGTCGGTTCAGCGACCTTCATTCGAAACCCTCCTCAAGGATCGGCGTTGAACCGACCTTACGGTTATCCTCTTCTGCTGCAGTTGATGGAGGTCAAACCTGCGTAAGGGGAATTCGCCCCTATGGTCTCCTCTATCCTGAGCAGTTGATTGTACTTTTCGACCCTGTCCGTCCTCGCTGGAGCGCCGGTCTTTATCTGTCCAGCTCCAACCGCCACAGAGAGATCGGCTATAAACGAATCAGCTGTCTCACCGGACCTATGGGATATGACCGTGGCAAAACCGGAGTTTCTGGCTGTCCTTATAACGTCCAGCGTCTCAGAGAGGGTCCCTATCTGGTTCAGCTTTATCAAAATAGCGTTTGCGGACCTCTCTTTTATCCCTCTGGAGAGCCTCTCCTTGTTGGTAACGAAAAGGTCGTCCCCGACTATCTGTATTTCTTTGCCCAAGGTCGACGTCATCAGGGCAAAACCATCCCAGTCGTCCTCGGCCATACCGTCCTCGATGGAGACGATCGGATAGTCTTCACATAGGGATCTATAATAGTCGTTGAGCTCCTGGGAGGAGAACTTTTTACCTTCGCCTTTGAAGTGATAAGCCCCTTCCGAGTATATCTCGGAGGCCGCCACGTCGACGGCTATGCCTATCTGTTCTCCTGGAGTATATCCCGCTTTTTTTATCGCCTCGACCAAAATATCGAAGCCCTCCCTGTTGCTCCCCAGGTTGGGAGCAAATCCTCCCTCGTCGCCCAAGGCTGTGGAGTATCCCTTCTTTTTAAGCATGGATTTCAGATTGTGATAGACCTCCACGTTCATCCTCAGGGCTTCGGAGAAACTGCTGGCCCCGTAGGGCATAACCATGAACTCCTGAATATCGAGGTTGTTATCGGCGTGAGCACCACCGTTTATGACGTTCATCATAGGGGTAGGCAGGGAAAAAGGTCCTAGACCTCCTATGTAGCCCCATAAAGGCATATCGAAATAGATCGACGCGGCTCTGGCTACGGCCATGGAAACCCCAAGGATAGCGTTGGCCCCCAGGTTTCCCTTGTTATCAGTTCCATCGAGATCTATCATCGCTTGATCTATATAGGCCTGCTCACTGACGTCCATCCCTATTATCTCTGGAGCTATCCTCTCGTTTACGTTCTCAACCGCCTTGAGCACGCCCTTGCCCATATAGCGATCTCCGCCGTCTCTGAGCTCGACCGCCTCAAAGGTCCCGGTGGACGCTCCTGAGGGGACATCCGCCCTACCGACTAATCCAGACTCCAGTACGACCTCGACCTCCACAGTGGGGTTGCCCCGCGAGTCCAGTACCTCTCTAGCATGCACTCCAACAACGGTACTCATCGAAAATTCCTCCCATCGCTAAAAATAAGGCTAACTTCAACTCCAGACCAAGTCCTCGGGGGAAAGCTTTTCGTCGAGGACGATACGATAGGGCTCTACGCCCTTTCTCTTGAGACACGACTCATCGTCGACCAACACCAGGACCTTCAAAAGCCTCCTGGGAAAGGCTATCTCCACCACATCGTCCACCTTGACGTCTGTGGACGGTTTGACCTTTCGCCCCGAGATTCTGACCGCACCTACCTCGACCATTTCCTGGGCGATAGTGCGTCTCTTTACCAATCTGGATAGCTTGAGGTACTTGTCTATTCTAATTGACATTCCGATCTCCGATCAAGACATATAATCCTTAAGCGTCGCCGTCCGACTTGGATGACGCAGCTTTCTCAGCGCCTTGGCCTCTATCTGGCGTATTCTCTCCCTGGTGACGCCAAAGCGTTTTCCAACGTCCTCCAACGTATAACATTGACCGTCCTCAAAGCCGAAACGAAGCCTGAGCACCTGCTGTTCCCTGTCGGTCAATCCATCCAAGACCCTGTCCAGCTGTCCCCGAAGAAACTCCATAGATGTAGATTCATCGGGGCTTATCATGTCTTTATCCTCGATAAAGTCCCCTAGCTCGCTGTCCTCTTCCTCACCTACCGGCGACTCCAAAGAGACAGGCTCCTGTGCGACCCTTCTTATCTGGACAACCTTTATGGGCTCTATCCCCATCTCCGCTGCTATTTCCTCGTCGGTGGGCTCCCTACCTAGGCTTTGGACCAGGTTTCTGGATGTTCTCATAACCTTGTTGATGGTCTCAACCATGTGGACCGGTATCCTGATAGTCCTGGCCTGGTCCGCGATCGCCCTGGTTATGGCCTGACGGATCCACCAGGTCGCGTAGGTGCTGAACTTGTAGCCTCTTGTGTAGTCGAACTTCTCCACAGCCCTGATAAGGCCAAGGTTACCTTCCTGGATTAAGTCCAAAAAGAGCATTCCTCGTCCCATGTACTTCTTCGCTATACTGACCACCAGCCTCAGGTTTGCTTCGACCAATTTGGACTTGGCTTCGACGTCCCCTTCCTCTATGCTCTTGGCCAGATGAACCTCCTGCTGCTGAGTTAGGAGAGGAATCATCCCTATTTCCCGGAGGTACATCCTGACAGGATCGGAGACAGATCCAAGATCCGAGGACGAGCACTCAACTGACTGGACGGGACAGATTTCCTCTTCCTCTTCCTCTTCGTTTTTGTGGATGTTTATCCCCAGAGCCTCCAGGTTTTCGTATATCTTCTCAAGTATGACCCCGTTTAAAACCTGGTGATTCATGTGACGCTCTATGTCGTCCCTTGTCACGT
>JAQUTB010000284.1 GCA_028709985.1 Dethiosulfovibrio sp. | reverse complement strand
GTGGACAGAGGCGCTCTGTGCCAGGTCAGCCCATCTGACCTCTCCGTCGTCTCCTCCGTGGACGTAGGCATTAACCCTGTGGGACTGTCCTCAAAGGGAGGAAGTATATACGTCGCCTCTAACGGAAACTACAGCTCTTTAGCTTATCAGGCATGGCGCGTGAACGAGGGCGACATGTCCGTGTCCGAGATAAAGTTCTCCGGCCTCCAGGACGATGGGGAGTTCGTTCAGGCCCTGTTCGATAACGGTACGAAGCTCTTCGTCGTGTCGTCGGTATACAACGTGGATCTCAACGTAAACCGTAACAAGGTCTACGTCGTAGACAGACCCTCTACCTGGGTCAATCCCACCGTTATTGCACTAGGAACCCCTCTGACCACACTGGATGGATGGACCGTGGGATCCGCTTTGGATAAAAACGGTAACCTGTGGGTCTGCTCGTCCAACGGTCCCGATGGATCGGTGAAGGGCGTCGGTTCTGACGGTTCGGTGGATACCTATCAGTCCAGTTACCCCGACAGCGGCGGTAGCGGTGGCGGTTGCTCCGTAGGATTTGCTCCTTCCGCTGTGCTTTTACTTGCCCCCATACTGCTTCTTTTCAGAGGCAGATAGTGTACAGAAAAAGGCGACCTCAGGGTCGCCTTTTTCGATATAGGAGGACACTCAAAGTGAATAAACATCCATTTAAGGTCGCCCTGACGGCGGCCATGTGCGTTTTTATGGCCTGCACCGCAGTAGGAGCCACAACCTTGGCCCCTGTGTCGGTCACGGCCTCGGCTGTTGAGGATCAGGATCTCTCCCCAGGATCTGTCACGGTGATCCGACCGGACAGCTATTCAGGCGAGATGAGGACCCTGCCCGACCTTCTTTCCAGGGTTGCCGGGGTGTCCATATCGAGCGGAGGAGGACGAGGAGCCAGGGCTGTCGCATCGGTGCGAGGTAGCACCTCGGCACAGGTGGTGGTTTATGTCGACGGCGTCCTATGGAACCTTGGGGGGGACTCCGCAGCCGATCTCTCCACCATCCCCATCGAAAGGGTGGATAGAATAGAGGTCTATCGAGGCTACGTCCCTTCAACTTTCGACCTGTCCGGCATGGGGGCGGTTATAAACATCGTCACAGTATCTTCGGAGGCAGGGGAAGGGGCTTTATCCCTCGGGGTCGGCGATCTAGGCTACTCCTCAGGCTCCCTCAGGTATGGCACGAAGCTGGGGTCAGGAACCCTGTCTATAGCCCTTGAGGCTAAGTCCGAAAAGGGCGATTTCCCCTATCGAAACGACAACGGTTCAATAACCCCTACCGACGACTACGACACCAGACGGTGGAACAACGGTTTTTGGGAGGCGGGGGGCACTGTCCGCTGGAGCGACGGAAGCTGGCATATGGCCGCGACTATGAATAAAAGACACAGAGAACTGCCCCTCCCTGCTCCGGGCAACGATAGAGGGACGGATATTCAGGGACCGTGGCAGGACGTGGAGAGGCGGGCCTTTTCCCTGGGTAAATCCTACAGCACCGGCGAGGTCGATTGGGGCTGGTCTCTGGACCGCACCGAGGAGGATAAGGATTTCTCCGATCCTCTCGACCGTCTCGGTAGTTTAGGGGTGAGGAGGTCGACCTATAGGACCGTCAGAGACGAAGGATCCCTGTTCGGCTCGGCCGTGGCAGGAGACCATTTTCTTGAACTGACCCTAAAGGGAGGAAGAGAGGCCCTGGAGGTGGACGGGGATACGGTGTCCTCGTTGGGCGGTATAGGCAGTTTCGAGAGGGACAGTTTTTCCGCTGTTCTACAGGATACCATCCCCGCAGGAGATGTGATACTGACGCCGCTCCTTCGCTGGAACAAGGTGGACGGGGAGAGCGCCCTATCCTGGGCTGTAGGAGCTCAGTGGAGCTGGACCCCTAACTGGATGGTCAAGGCCACGGTAGGTTACTCCAAAAGAGCGCCTAATTTCTACGAGACCTATGGAGATGGAGCTACCATAATGGCTACTCCTGACCTCAAGTGGGAGGAGGGGACCCACTGGGATCTGGGCGTTAGGTGGGACGGTCAGCTAGGTGATGCCGACGCCACCATGGGGCTCACCGCCTTCGGCATGGATATGGACGACCTCATAGAGTACGTCCAGGTCAACCAGAGGGTCGGAGCCTACAGAAATATCGGTAAGGCCATGATCAGGGGATTGGAGTTAGAGGGAGACCTTCGTTGGGAAAGGTGGACCTTAGGTCTCTCCTGGACCTTCATGGACGGAGAGAATCGAACTCCAGGCTATCGCTACGGCAGAGCCCTGCCCAACAGGCCGGAAAACTCCCTGGACCTTCGGCTTACCAGGTTGCTCTCTCCATCTATGTCTATTTTCGGAGAGATCCAGCACAGAGGCACGACTTTCCTGGATATGGCCGAACAGATCGGTCTTTCCGACCTGACCCAGTTCAACTTAGGGTTGAGGTGGGCCATCAAAGAGGATCATCTGGTCTCGCTGGGCGTGGACGACCTTTTCGATAAAGGACGTGAGGTCACCCAGTTTGCGACGGGGGTTGGTGGGGAGAGGCTTCCCTGGTATCCTCAGGACGGACGGACCTGGTATCTATCCTACTCTTGGAGGTTTTAATTAAATTGAAAAAATATATTGCTTTTTTTGCCATCATCGTCGTTTTTATCGCCTGCTCATCCTTTGCTACGGAGATCAAGGAGGCGTCCAACCTCATAATCGAGGAAGCAGAGGGGCATTTTCTCGTTACCGTTCCGGCTCCCTATTACGGTGCTTCCGCTCCGATCAGGTATCTTCTGGTCCATAGGGGAGAAGCTTCCGTTCAATCCATCCCTGACGTAGTCACCGTCGAGGTTCCCCTTAAGAGGGTGGTCATAGGCACCACTCCCGCCGTGGCCTGCCTCGATGTCCTGGGGGCCCTGAATAGCCTTATAGGTCTGGCAGGAGGAAAGTACGTCTATACCGATTCCCTCCGAGAGCTGGATCTGCCTGAGGTGGCCTCCGACGGTGGAATGTCACGGTCACTGGACAGGGAGGGGCTCATTTCCCTCTCCCCTGATGGATTTATAACCTACCTCTACGGGGAGGAGGAAAGGCGGGACG
>JAQUTB010000283.1 GCA_028709985.1 Dethiosulfovibrio sp. | reverse complement strand
CACCCCTTGGGGATGGGTCGACTGCGCCGTCCCCCTGAGGTCTCCCGGGTCGGCTCTCAAGCCTCTGGTCTTCGCCATGGCCATGGACGACGGCCTTCTCTCCCCCACGTCTCTCATGGCCGACACCCCCCTGTCCATGTCGGGCAGGGCTCCCAGAAACTTCGACCTTAAATACAGAGGGCCTGTCTCAATGGCCCAGGCTCTGGCCCAATCCCTGAACGTCCCTGCTGTCCGAGCCCTAAGGATGGTCGGGGTCGACAGGTTTCTCCATCGGCTCAGGATGTTAGGGTTTCAGGGACTCAAAGAGGACGGATCTCACTACGGAGACTCGCTGATACTCGGCGGCTGCGAGGTCTCCCCTCTGGAGATGGCCCGGGCATATCTGGCCCTGGCGTCATGGACCTATCGTCCACTGGCGTTTCTCGAGTCGGAGATAGCCCCAGGGGTCGCATCCCCCTTTTCCGACGAGAGCTCCTACCTCGTCGGGGCCATACTGACCGATCGGTCCAGGCTGCCTCAGGCCACCAGGCGTTTTTTGGGCGGCAACGTCATGGCCTTCAAGACAGGGACGTCCTACGGACTGAGGGACGCCTGGGCCGTTGGTTGGAACGACAGCTGGACCGTGGTCGTCTGGATGGGCGATCCAACGGGAGGGCCTCACCAGGAGCTGGTGGGACTATCCGCCTCGGTTCCGGTGCTGGTCGACGTCATGGCGTCGCTGGGGGGAGGCATGCCTCCTGCGCCGGACGGAATCGGAACCAGGACTGTCTGCTCCCTCTCGGGGTTGCCGCCTAACTCGGCATGTCCCCATAGAACCGAGGGATGGTATATAAGGGATGTATCTCCCTCCGAAAGCTGTCTCATACACCGGTGGCAGGGAGGCCATGTCGTGACCGTCCTCCCTCCAGAGTTGGACCTCTTAGACAGCTCGACGGAGAAAGGCGAGCCTCTCAAAATCACGTCGCCGCTGGAGGGAGCGACCTACATGCTGCCGCCATGGGGGGAAGTCCCAAAAGTGGCCCTCCTGACCGAGGGCTCCAGGGGCCGACTGTGGTGGTACGTCGACGGGAAATACCTTGGAAACTGCGACCCCTCTATCCCACTCTTCTGGAGCCTCTCCAAGGGATCTCACAGGATAGGCGTCACGGACGACTCAGGAAGATCCCACAGCGTGGAGGTCTCTGTGGCATCCTGGGGAGATGGGGAATAAATCCTACGGAAACGCTTGCGTTTGTCGTCGATTGAGGTCATAATATAGAACAGGGACGGAGTTCCCACATCGATAAGAAGGGGGTCTATCGCATGAAGATCGGAGAATTGGTTCAGTCGGGGGATTGGAAGGGCGAGAAGCACGTACCGGTAATAGAGGCTCCAGAGAGGGTATCGTCCGGGGAGCTTTTCGACGTGGTCCTCTCCGTCGGCAAGGAGATTCCTCACCCCAACACCACGGAGCACCACATTTGTTGGATAAAGCTCTACTTTAAGCCTGAGGGCGATAAGTTCGTCTATGAGGTGGGCGAGGTCCGTTTCGACGGCCACGGAGCTTCCGTCAAGGGAGCCAACGAGGGACCGGTTTTCACCGAGCCATACGGCGTGGTCCGTCTGAAGCTGGCCTCATCCGGAACCCTGGTCGCCACGTCCTCCTGCAACATACACGGCCTCTGGGAGTCATCCCAGGCCATCGCTGTGGAATAAGCAAAAAAGAATCGGGTGTACCGAGGGCTAAGCCTCCGGTACATCCGATTCTTCTTTATCGCCCGATATCTTGGGATCTTTGGATATGTTTGGCTCTATGTCGCCTTGGGAGCTGGAGACCGGTATATCCACCTTATCGGTGTCCATATCGCTCAACATCTCCTGGGCCCTCTCGCTGCCGTTGAGGGCTGCCTGGCTGAGCCACAGGGAGGCTATGGCCTGGTTGGGCTGGACGCTCTTCCCTCCGTAGTGGTACAGCAACCCCAGGTTGTATTGGGCTGGGCTGTATCCCTGCTCAGCCGCCATGGAGAACCACTTAACCGCCAGGTCGTCGTCGCATATGGCCCCGCCACCTTCAAGGTAAAAGAGCCCCAGGTCGCATTGAGCCGGAGCGTAGCCGGACAGGGCTGCCATCTTAAGCCACCGAAGGACCGTGTCTCTCTCCTCCTCTTCCTCCTTGAGACACAGAGCCAGGTTGTACTGGGCCTGGACGTGTCCTTGCTCCGCAGCCTTTGAGAACCATCGGATGGCTGAGGAGCGGTTCTTCAAAACCCCCTCGCCGTTGAGGTACATTCCCCCCAGGGCGTACTGGGCTAGAGGTGACCCCTGTGACGCTGACTTTCTTATCCACTTGGCGGCCTCGCATCTGTCCTCTTTGACGATTCTGCCGTCTCTGTAGGCCAGGCCCAACCTCAGTTGCGCTCTCCTGTCGCCGCAGAGTGCCCCTCGCTCAAGCATCCTGAGGGCCGACAGCTCTCTGACAGGCCCTCCGTCGTCTCCTGCGTAGAGGCATCCCAGGGAATAAAGGCTGTCAAGGTTTTCCAGCGTGGCGGAGGATTCGTAGAGGTCTATGGCCCTGTACCTGTCCCGAGGGACCCCCAGTCCCTCGTCGTATATGAGTCCTAGATTAAACATGGCTTGGTGGTCTCCCTGCTCTGCTGCCCTGGACAGCCACGATATAGCTGAGTTGGGGAGCTTCAGCACGCCCTCCCCCTGGAGGTACTGCACCCCTAGGTTACACTGGGCGTCGGGATGTCCCTGAAGGGCTGCCCTCCTAAACCACATGGCTGCCATGGCCATGTCTTTGTCGACACCCTCTCCTCTGGCGTAGAGCAGCCCCATATTGTACTGGGCAGGAGAGTAGCCGGCCTCCCCTGCGGTCTTGAAATATCTTACCGCCTCGGACGCATCCCTGGCTGTCCCGATCCCTCTCAGGTACATAAAACCCAAAGAGGACAGGATCTCCGGTGATTCGGTCTCGGAGGCCCTCTTTATGAGGTCGAAGGCCATAACCGGATCCCTGGGCAGGAGATCTCCGTCCCGATACATCCGGCCTAGAGTGTACTGCGCCTCCGGAAGGCCGCCCTCCGCGGCTCTCTTTATCCAAAGCACCGACTCCTCCGGGTTCTGAGGC
>JAQUTB010000282.1 GCA_028709985.1 Dethiosulfovibrio sp. | reverse complement strand
ATAGGATAAGGGTATCCGCTGCGGAGAGTTACGGCAGATACGATATAAGCTCTCTGGACGATCTCACGCCGGATAACTATGAATCCATCCACGGTGGATATGACACTATGTGGGCCAACCAAAATCCCGACGTAGTGCTTCCTCTGGACGTAATGAGAGAGCTGGAAAAAGAGGGCGTGATCGGCAAGCTCTACAGGTACGCCTATTGCACTACCGGAACCGGAACCGCTGTGGGACACGCCGAGCGCTTCGGTCAGGAAATAGGTGCTGAGCTAAAGGAAAACGGGGTAGATGGGGTAATACTGACCTCCACCTGAGGTTCCTGTACTCGGTGCGGTGCATCGATGTCCAGAGAGATAGAGAAGGTGGCGGGTATTCCAGTCGTTCAGATGGCGACCATAGTCCCTATCATGATGACCGTGGGGGCAAACAGGATAGTTCCAGGGGTGGCCATTCCTCATCCCATAGGCTCTCCCGAGTTGGGAGCTGAGGGAGACCGTAAGGTAAGGAGGAAACTCCTAAATAAGGCCCTTGAGGCTCTGAGCACGAGGGTATCCAAGCAGACCATATTCAAGCCTTAGCCGGTGGTTGACATGATCGTCGTCACCAACAACGAGACAACGAGAGACGCCTTTTCATCGGTAACGTGGGTGGAAGGATCGGTATTGGACGTTTTAGATCGGGCAGAGTCTATGGTGCGGCAGGGCTATTTTCTGGTGAGCTCTCCCCTTTCGGCAAACAACAGGCTAAATCGATCTTCCTATCGTTCGATCATACTGGGCGAAAAAAGCTCCTGGTCCGGGGATGACCTGTTATTGCTTCAAAAAGCCAGGGTCTTCCTGGAGAGCCAGAGGGTTATCGAGGACGTTTTGGCCGATCAGGACTACCGTTGGATAGATGCGGAGCTACTCAGAACAGCCTGGGACGAGGGCATCAAGCTGGGTCTCTCGTGATCTACGGTAAAGGGGATTCCCATGAAAAATGACAACGTAAGTAGAAAAAACGTGATAACCTTCGCTGGCGCCTTTATAGCGTTCCTGATCGGGTCCGGTTTTGCCACCGGCCAGGAGGTGCTTCAGTACTTTACCTCTTACGGATATATGGGGATTGCAGGCGGTATTATGACCTTGGTCCTACTGCTCTTCGTGGGAGTGAGTTTCATAACCGTAGGGCAGGAGCGTAAATTTCATCGTAGCAGCGACATTTTTAGATACTACTGCGGAAACCTTCTAGGAGGTTTCTTCGACTCCTTCGCCACGGTGTTTATCTACATGTCCTTTGTAGTGATGATAGCCGGTGCTGGTGCGACCATACATCAACACTTTGGATTGCCGGTCTACGTTGGAGGGATTCTGATGGCTCTTTTGGCTGGCTTTACGGTCTCCCTGGGGTTAGGCAGAATCGTGGATGTGATAGGCGGAATAGGTCCTGCTATAGTTATTATATCCATAGCTTTGGGGCTTATAACCATATTTAAGAATTTTGGGGGTATTGCCATTGGAAATGCGGCTCTGCCCAGCCTAAACCTGTTGAAGGCCTCCTCAAACTGGTTTTTTGCCGCCGGGTCATACGTTGGGTTCTGTATGCTTTGGCTTGCGTCCTTTCTCGCCGCTATGGGAGCCACCGCTCAGAGCAAGAAAGAGGCCGCCTATGGAGCGGCTCTAGGGGCCATAGGCTTTTCTCTAGCGGTTATCGTGGTTGCCCTGGGACTTTTGAGCTCAGTCGGAGATGTCGCTTCCAGCCAGATCCCATCTCTTATACTGGCGGAAAAGATCCATCCTCTTTTAGCGAACGGTTTTTCCCTGATTATCGTGGCTGGTATCTTCACCACCGCTGTACCCCTTCTGTGGTCGGTGTCGTCCAGGATAGCTGAGGATAAAAGCCCGAGGTTCAGGACGATAACCGCTGTGTTGGCCATTGTAGGCCTTTTTGTAGGTATATATCTTCCATTCGCCAGGTTGGTCAACGTGGTATACGTCATAAACGGCTACGTCGGTATACTTCTTTTGGTCATGATGGTTTATAAGTCCCTTAAGGATCGATTCGTGAGGTCTGGGTCGACTCAGGACTGTCAAGTTTAATTTATAATTATAGATAGAAGCCCCCGGCTTGGGTTTGTCGGGGGCTTCTATCTATATGGAGACTGTCTCGAATATCCCCTCTACGTAAATAGTGGCCTCTTTTGCCTCGAACTTGAGGACGCAGTAGTCGGGATCGTCCTTTCCCTTGGGGAAGTGCTCGATAAACCAGTCCTGCCATAGGGAATGTTTGACGTCCTGATCGGATATCACCGACACGTTTCCCAAAATGGTCAGGCTATCGCATCCAGCGTGGCAACAGACGCTGGCTTTTGGGTTATTCTTGAAGTGCCCCGTCTTCTTGGAGTTGGTTCCGGTGGCCATCCAGATCGTCTTTATTCCCTCGGGCCTCACGTTCGCCATGGCGCAGATCCTGGGAAAGCCCTCCTCGTTGATCGACGCTAGGGTGATAACCTCCGATTTTGCCATCAACTCCTCTGCAAGCCCTATTATCTTTTCGTTCATACTGTCTTGACCTCCTTTAGCTTTTTAGAGATTTTAGCGAGGGTGTCTAACTGTCTTCCTAATCATATTACCAGGAATCCAGGATAAAAGCTTCCTGTGGCATACCCTGTCTCAGGAGATTACAGAGAGGTCTGTCTTTTGACTCGATATGCCGACCCTTAGGTATTTAGGCAGTATTCTGTTAGTTGATATAAAATCACTTTCGTCCGACAAAAGTAGTGGAGGATTCTGCGGGCATCTAACAATTTTCAGGAGGGAGATGTTCGGTTTGAAAAAGTGGTTTGTTGCGTTGTCGGTCCTTTCTGTGTCCTTGTTAGGATTGGCGGTGACGGCCCACGCCGATTGGCTGTATCTGGTTCAGGTCGAAAGGGGTTTGACCCGGATAAATGGGACGGTCGTCGTCGAGGTAAAGGAAGAGGGCGTTACCGACGTCAGGAGAGGCAAGGTCAAAATGCCGGGGGAGACGGATTTTAGGCCTATGACCGTCGTCAAGGTGAAAAAGCGGATCGAGAGGGATAAGTACACCGGAAAGGACGTTCTTGTCGGCAACACCGTATATTACGATACCGGCA
>JAQUTB010000010.1 GCA_028709985.1 Dethiosulfovibrio sp. | reverse complement strand
GTTGTTTTGCTTGTAACCGGAACTCTATACGCAAAGAGCAAGAAAACCACGGGAGAGGGAGAGGTGGTCTCAGCCCAGCCTTCCGGCGAAGGGCCTACCATCCTCGACCTGGGGGCCCCTGGCTGACCTGCCTGCGTCGAGATGGCGCGAATCCTGGAAGGATTCGAAAACAGCTACAAAGGCGTCAACGTGTCCAAGATAAACCTGATGGAGAACATGGACTACGCCAAGAAGTACGGCGTGAGGGTGGTCCCGACCCTGGTGTTCCTCGACCCCCAAGGCGAGCTATTATACCGTCATGAGGGCATCATGTCGTCGAAAGAGCTCAGGTCCAAGTGGGAAGAGCTTGGGTATTCCGTTGAAAAACAGGAATAAGCCAGCTAGGAGGTATCCGACATGGGAGAGATAATAGGCTCAGTCCAGTCAAGCCTGTCTGGGATGGGCCCTGGGGCGCTCATCGGGGCCTTCGTGTGGGGGGTGTTCAGCGTCCTCTTGAGTCCCTGTAGCCTGGTGAGTATCCCCTTGGTAATAGGTTACATACAGGGTCAAGGTGGAAAGGGAACCAAAAACGCCCTGGCCATATCCGGGGCTTTCTCAATGGGCATATTCGTTAACATCGCCCTGGTGGGCGTTGTGATAGCCTCCGCCGGCGCCCTGATGGAGAGCCTCAGCTCTGCCATGAACTACTTGGTCGCGGCGGTGTTGATCGTTTTTGGCCTTCATCTTCTGGACGTAATAACCATACCTTGGTTCGTCTCTGGGTCCATAGAGGCAGGGAACAGAAAGGGGCTAAAGGGAGCCCTAGCGTTAGGGGCCCTCTCCGGTATGGCCCTCGGGCCCTGCACCTTCGCCTATATGGCCCCGATGTTGGTGATAGCCATGAAGGCCGCGACCGCCAGCGTGATGAGGGGGATATCCATGGTCGCACTTTACGGACTGGGCTACTGCTCGGTTATACTGGCAGCTGGGACCTTTGCGGACGTCCTGGACCGATACATGAGCTGGTCGGAGAAGGGCAAAGGGGCTTTCATCGTAAGCCAGCTATGCGGCTGGCTGGTTGTGATAGCGGGATGCTACTTCCTGTACTTGGCGTGATAATCGCTCCCTGGTCCAATCCAGGGAGCGATTACTTTAGGACCGCTTAAAAAACTCGCCTTTGAGCCCCCTCGGAGAGACCGTTCCGTCTTAGCCCTGTCTCGCCCAGGCGTATTTTCGACCTGCCTGTTCCGTACGAACCGCCTCGGAGGGCACGTCCTGTGCCCCCTCGGCTTGGGGCGACGTCCTGTCGCCCCATTCTACTACACGACGGCATGTCGAAAATACGGGCTCGAACGGGCTACGCCGGAACGATCTCTCCGAGGACTAGCGTTTTTAGAAGGTCCCCTTTAGATCATAGCTACCTAGCTAGCTACCTTCCGAATGAATCCAGCGAGACGCCCTCTATGGCAAGAAGCCGCCTCTTGAGGCCCAAACCGCAGGAGTAGCCCCCCAGAGAACCGTTGGACCCTACGACCCTGTGACAGGGGATTATCACCGGAATGGGGTTTCGACCGTTTGCCCCACCAACAGCGCGACAGGCCTTGTCGTTGCCCATGGAGAGGGCCATTTCCATATAAGACCTGGTCTCCCCGTAGGGGATCGTCTGTAGCGCGTTCCACACCTGGATCTGAAATGGGGTACCATCCAACGAGAGAGGAAGGTCAAATACCCTGAGTTCTCCAGCGAAATAGGCCTTCAACTGATCCGTGGCCTCCTTCAGGTCAGAGGGAGACTTCCTCCATACGTTGAATATGGGGACAGGAGCCTTGGTCCCCTCGTATAGCTTGACCAGCTTTACCCCTTTTTCGTCCATCGCCACCAATGCACCACCCCAATCGGTGCAAACGTGATCGTAAAGAAGCATTATTTAAGACCTCCCATAAGGTTGACCATCCATCCGTAGAGGACAGGTATATGCTGTGGCTTGAAGGCAAACGTGACGCAGGCCCCCATGGCGACCACGCTGTGGAGAATCGACAGAAACCCCTGAAACCTCTCCCTCAGTGCTATGTATCCTAAAGCCCACTGACAGACCCCGATCCCTATGACATAGAAGATCACAGGGCTGGAGACGTCCGGCAGGTGGGTCATGGTCCTCACCTTCAACACGGTATAGGCGGACCATCCAGTGAGAAAATAAGCCTGGGCCATAAACAACACTAGGTCCACCACGATCTTTAAGGCCCTGTTACCCGTGTCTCCACCTGCGATATCGTTCACAATCTCGCCGGAGGAGAGGGACTCTCTGATCCCCTCCACAAAAGGCGTCACGTACCTGGCGGATACGACCGCGATTATGTATGCCCACAACGCCAGGGTCAAAGTAAAGGAAAAAGCCCTCATAGCTACACCTCCACCAGAGAATAGTCCAACGACCCAAGACCGAGTTCCTGGGCGTAGCGAAGCTGCTCCATGTGGTCTATTTTCGGGTAGAGCTCGGAGAAAAGGTCCTTGCCAGCTCGTTCGTTGACGAGATCCAGACAGGCCTTGTCCAAGGCGACTGGGTCGGTCGAGGAGACAAACCCCACGTCGCCCACCACCCTATCGTCGCTCCACGGGACACAGTCGCACTGAGGAGTGACGTCTACGATAAAGTTAAGATACAGTACCGGCCTCTTCCTCCTGGAGACCGCGCCGAGAGCGTATTCGGCCATCCTCCTCTGAAACTGGGAGAGGTCGGTCCTCCAGTCGAGGGATATGGCCGAGGCAGGGCACACTGTGAGGCACTCGCCACACCCTATACACCTGTCCTCGTCGATGGACGCCTTGTGGTCGTCCATGGATACCGCTTTAGTCGGACAGTTTCTGTAACACCGACCACATCCGATACACTTCTCCAGGTTAACCGACATCCTGGCTGAGTGCTGTTCTTTTTTGCCCTGGGCCGGCGCACAGCCCATGGCCAGGTTCTTGATCGCACCACCGAAACCGGCCATGACGTGTCCCTTAAAGTGAGACAGGACGACCATACCGTCCGAGGCCACCACGTCGGAGGCGATCTTTACCGACGACATAAGCTGACCCTTTATCGGGACATCGACGAAGTTCTCTCCCTTGAGGCCGTCGGCTATGACGATAGGGGCCCCTGTCACCTCGTACCCAAAACCGTGCTCCAGTGCCGTGACCAGGTGATCCACCGAGTTTTTCCTCCATCCGGTGTACAGAGTTCCGGTGTCGGTCAAAAAGGGCTTTCCACCCTGCTTTTTTACCCAATCCACCGCTTTTCTGACGAATATGGGCCTTATGAAGGAATCGCATCCCCTCTCGCCGAAATGGAGCTTTATCGCCGTCAGATCCCCTTTTCTGATCGACTTGCCCCCCGCCGCCTCCAGTAGACGGACTATTTTGCTTCCCTTGTTGTCCTCCGCGGTCTTAGACCTTACGCCGCAAAAAAAGACGCTCGATGCCACATGGCATTCCCCCTTCATGAAACGAATCGTCCTGAAATATCTCCAGGAGTACACCTCTGCACATCAATAATATCAAGATTACGGAGCAAAAGCACTTATCAATTTCAAATATACAATTTTAGTATTCTATATTTTTTATAAAAATGGCCCCCGCCAATGAGGCGAGGGCCATTTTTGATCTATTTTGGGTCAAACAGGGGAGAGGACCATCTTCTCATCTCCGCCCTAACCATAAACCAACCTAGGACCCCTCCACCGACGTCCACTATGGGGAAAGAGGCCCACACCCCGTCTATACCGAAAACGGGGGGAAGCAGCAAAAGGGGCGGGAGCAGAAATATGACCTGTCGGCAAAGGTTCAGTATTATGCTCTGTTTCGCCTTTCCCAGGGCCTGGAACACAAACCCCGATATTATGGCGACACCGGCCAGAGGGATGCCCAAATAGCCGATCCTCATGGCCCTTACGGTCATCGATATCAACTCCTGGCTCTCGCTGTTGAAGAGCATCGTGAGCTGTCTGGGAAAGGTCTGGGCCACCACCAGGGAGCAGACGAAGAAAGTCACAGACGCGGCCATAGCCATGTACACGGTCTTTCTGACCCTGTCGAAATTGCCCGCCCCGTAGTTGTAGCCTATAAGGGGCTGGGCTCCCTCCCCTATCCCTATGGCAGGCATAAACAGTATGCTGTCGAGGCTGAAAAATATGCCCATGGCTGAGATGGCCATCTCGCCGCCCAGGCGGCTCAGGGTGCGGTTGAAGATGATCATCACAACTACGAAGAACATCTCCATCATGAAGGGGGAGAACCCCACAGCAGCCATCTCCCTCAGTATGGGGAGATCAGGACGAAAGGCCGATCGGACAAATCGAAGCTCGCCAAAGCCCTTGACGTAGAAGGCCAGCACCCAACAGGCCGCCAGAAACTGGGCCATAACCGTGCCAAGAGCCGCCCCTTTGACCCCCATCCCTATCTTTACGATGAACAACCAGTCCAGGACTATGTTGGCCAGAGCGCCCAGAATAAGGGTTCCCATGGCGTAACGGGGATGCCCCTCAGCCCTGATAAAGTAGTTACAGCAAAACCCAACTAGCTGGAACGGGACCCCCCATAGGATTATGGACATATAATCCCTGGTCATCGGCATTATGAGAGGACTGGCTCCGCACATCCTCATGAGGTCCTCCATGAACACAAAGCCGATCACCATAACCAAGGTAGAGGAGACCATCATCGCGAGAAAGCCGTTTCCCATAACCATCTGGGCCCTTTCCTGCCTTCCCTCACCGAGGTTACGGGAGATCTGAGAGGACGCCCCGACCCCAATGAGTATACCGGTTGAGATTATCAGGAGAAAAAACGGGAAAGCCACCGTTATGGCCGCGATCCCGTTAGGTCCGACCGCGTGACCTATAAACATACGGTCAACTATGTTGTACAATGCACTGGCCACCATTCCGACTATGGCAGGAAGGGAAAACTGGATCAGGAGACGACCTATGGGCTCGTATCCCATCCTCTCGGAACGCTCTTTTGACGTCATAAAACAAAACCTCCGTGATCATAAATCTATCCGGCCATTGTACGATAAACACCTAAAAATAGCTATTTTACCTCAGGCAGACTACAATATACGGATACAGAAAAAGATCGGTTCATTATCGACCTTACCCAGGGTGAAGGTCAATAGAGAAAAAAGGAAAGGGGCGGTAACAGCATGATAGTCATAACAGGAGCAACTATATACACAGTATCCTCCGGAGAGATAGAGGACGGAGCGGTTTTGATAGACGAGGGCAAGATCGTCGCGATAGGCAAAGAGATGGATATCCCATCCAACGCTACGGTGATAGACGGTAAGGGCTGCACCATCACGCCAGGGCTCATAGACGCCCACACCCACATAGGGGCCTGCCCCGAGGGTATGCCCTATACCATGACCGACGAAAACGACATGACAAACCCCTCAACCCCTCAGCTCAGGATACTCGACTCCATATACCCCTTAGACGAAGCTTTTGAGGAGGCCAGAAAGGGAGGGGTCACAACGGTACAGGTCCTGCCTGGAAGCGGCAACGTCATAGGAGGACAGGGAGCGGTCATAAAGACCTTCGGCCTGGTGGTGGACCAGATGGCGGTGATGGCCCCATCAGGGATGAAGGCGGCCCTAGGCGAAAACCCCATAGGGGTCTACAAGGAGAAACACCAGATGCCCACAACCAGGATGGGCAACGCCGCCTGCATGAGGGCGACCCTTCAGGAAGCGGTCAACTACAAAAAACAGAAAGACCACAACAAGAACAAAAAGGACGACGAGAAAGACCCCTTCGAGATAAAGCTGGATATGGAGGCTCTTATCCCGGTTATAGACGGAACCATGCCACTGAGGGTCCACTGCCACAGGGCCGACGACATAGCCACAGCCATAAGGGTCGCGGAGGAGTTCGGCATAAAACTGACAATGGAGCACTGCACCGAGGGACACCTTATAGCTGACTACCTCGCAGAAAAGAAGGCCATGGCGGCGGTGGGACCGACCTTCGGCTGCCGTCCCAAGATAGAGCTTCGACACATGACGTGGGAAACTCTGAAGGTTTTTGCCGATAAGGGGATACACTTTTGCATCATAACCGACCACCCAGTGACGCCGGTCCACTCCCTGATGACCTGTGCCACCATGGCCCACAAGGCGGGGCTGACCAGGGATCAGGCTTTAAGGGCCATCACCCTGTCGGCGGCAGAGCACCTGGGACTGGAGGACAGGCTGGGATCGATAGAGCCTGGAAAGGACGGAGATCTGGTGCTCTGGAACGGGGATCCCTTCGACACCAGGACCGAGGTCAAAACCACGATCATAGACGGAAAAGTGGTTTATCAAGCACAGTAAAACGCAGGGCCGACTACATGGTCGGCCCTGCGTTTTAACGTCTATCCTGTGCGAATCGATCAGTCATCGAGGAGGAAGCAGGCTACTTGGTGGTCGGACTCGACCTCCTTGAGGAGCGGCTCCTCCACGCTGCAACGATCGGTGGCGTAGGGGCAGCGTGTGTGGAAGCGACATCCCGTGGGCGGATCGATAGGGGAAGGGATATCTCCCTTGAGCTCCACTCTGTGGACCTTTATCGTCGGATCTGGAAGAGGGATCGCCGACATGAGGGCCTTGGTGTAGGGATGAAGGGGATTGGAGAACATGGACGCCTTGGAGGTTATCTCCACGATTTTGCCCAAATACATTATGGCTATCCTGTCAGAGATGTGCTTGACCACCGACAGGTCGTGGGTTATGAACAGATAGGTCAGTCCAAGGTCCTGCTGAAGATCCCTCAGCTCGTTGAGCACCTGGCTCTGGATGGAGACGTCCAGCGCCGAGACAGGCTCGTCACAGACGATAAACTTAGGGTTGAGGGCGAGGGCCCTGGCTATGCCTATACGCTGTCTCTGACCACCGGAAAACTCGTGAGGATGGCGGAAACGGTGCTCCGGCCTGAGCCCAGCCTTGACTATGACGTCGGTGACGTATTGATCGAGCTCCTTCGCTCCCTTGGCTATGCCGTAGAGCTTTACCGCCTCTCCGACTATCTCCTTGACCGTCATACGGGGGTTAAGGCTTCCGTAGGGATCCTGGAATATTATCTGGATGTTCTGTCTGACCTTGCCCGGGTCTTCCTTCAACATCTGTCCGATCTCTTTGCCCTGGAAGTAGACCGATCCCTCTGTGGGCTCCAGCAGGTGCATCAGGGTTCTGCCGGTGGTGGACTTGCCACAGCCGGACTCTCCCACGACCCCGAGGGTTCCCCTTCTCTGATGGTGAAGGATACACCGTCAACGGCCTTAACGTGGTTGACGACCTTCTTCAAGAGGCCCTTCCTTATGGGGAAGTATTTTTTCAACCCCTCCACACGGAGGAACTCATCTTTGCCTGAAAAGCTCATTCCTCTGCCCCCTCTCTCTCTGGACTGTCCTCGTAGAGCCAACAACGGACCTTTCGGTTCCCCTTAAGGAGATAGAGGGGGGATTCCTCCACCACGCATCGATCCATACAGCGATCGCAACGGTTGTGGAACTTGCACCCTCCGGGGAAATTCAGGGGGCTGGGCACGACACCAGGTATAACCTCCAGCCTCTCTCTGTCGCAGTCCATCCTGGGTATGGACCGAAGAAGCCCCTGGGTGTAGGGATGTTTGGGAGATCCATAGAGAGGCTCGACGTCCGCCTCCTCCACGACCTTACCGGCGTACATGACCACCACCCTCTGAGCCATCTGGGCGATGACACCTAGATCGTGGGTTATGAACATAATAGCGGAGTTCAGCTTCTCTCTGAGGTCGTTCATGAGGTCCAATATCTGGGCCTGGACCGTGACGTCCAGAGCGGTGGTAGGCTCATCCGCTATCAAAAGTGCCGGATTGCAGGCTAGAGCCATGGCTATCATAGCTCTCTGCCTCATTCCACCGGAAAGCTGGTGGGGATAGTCGGCCACCCTCTGTTTGGGGGAGGGAATGCCGACCAACTCGAGCATCTCTATCGCCCTCTCCTTGGCCTGATGGTCGTTCATCCTCTGATGGAGCCTGAGAGGCTCCATAATCTGCTCTCCGATTGTGTAGACCGGGTTGAGGCTCGTCATGGGCTCCTGAAAGATCATGGATATATCGTTTCCCCTGATCTTCCTCATCTCCGGCTCGGAAAGGTCCAGGAGGTTCTTGCCGTTCATGGTTATCTCCCCTCCAGCGACCCTGCCTACTGGAGCGGGGAGAAGCCGCATGATGGACAGCGACGTGACCGACTTGCCACAGCCGGACTCTCCGACTATACCGAGGGTCTTCCCCGGCTCTATGGAAAAGGACACGCCGTCAACGGCCTTGACTGTACCAGCGTCGGTGTCGAAATAGGTCTTCAGGTTTTTAACTTCCAGCAATGCCATAGTACGTCCCTCCTACCTCTTCAGCCTGACGTCGAGAGCGTCTCTGAGTCCATCTCCGACGAAGTTAAAGGCCAAAACGGTGTACATAATGGCCATACCGGGGAAGATAGCCCACCACCACTGTCCTGTGGCGAGATATTTCTGGCCGACGGAGATCATGAGACCCCAACTGGGCGTGGGAGGCTGAGCGCCGAAGCCGAGAAAGGCCAGTCCAGCCTCGACCATGATGATGCTTCCGAGCCCAAGGGTGGCCTGAACTATAACGGGAGCCACGGCGTTGGGAAGGATATGGGCGAATATTATCCTACTGGTGGGTATACCGAGGGCCTTAGCCGCCTCGACATACTCCCTCTCCCTGAGGGATATAAACTGTGCCCTGGTGATCCTCGCAACCGGAACCCACGTGACCAGGCCGATAGCCACGAACACCACCATCATGCTGGGGTTGTTGAACACAGCTATTATCGCGAGGACGAAAAGGAAGAAGGGGAAGGCAAAGATAACGTTTATCAGCCACGAGATGAGATCGTCCACCCATCCTCCGAAATACCCAGCCATAGCGCCAAGGGGTATCCCTATCATCAGGGACACTATGGTGGCAAATATGCCGATTTGGAGGGATATCCTGGCCCCAAACATGACACGGCTCAGGATATCCCTGCCGTAAAGGTCCGTCCCCATAAGGTGTATCTCAGATGGGGCGGCGAGCTTGGCGGCCTTGCCCTCTGTCCATATAAGCTGTTTGAAAGGGTCGTAAGGCGCCAGCTGAGGAGCAAAGATAGCGACGATCAGGAGAGCCACGACCATTATCAGTCCCAACATAGCGAGCTTGTTACGCCTGAACCTGACCCAGGCCTCGTACCACAGGCTCCCGTGCTTGCGCTCCTTTGCGACTTCGGTGGTTTTATCGTTAGTATTCATGTCGGTCCTCCTAATCGTAGCGGATTCTCGGGTCGAAGAGACCGTAGGATATGTCGACTATCAGGTTTGCGACAAGGAAGATGAGGGCCATGAATATAACCGTTCCCCTGATCATGGGGAAATCCCTGGCTATGAGAGCCTCGACCGATAGCCTTCCGACTCCGGGCCAGGCAAAGATCGTCTCGGTCAAAACCGCACCGGACAGGAGAGAGGCTATCTGGGTTCCCACTATAGTCACCACAGGTATCATGGCGTTCTTGAGGGCGTGTTTCATGACGACAACGTTACCTGCCAAGCCCTTGGCCTTGGCTGTCCTGATGTAGTCCTGGTTCAGGACCTCTAGCATGCAGGAACGGGTTAACCTAGCAGTCAAAGCGCCCGGCCTTACTCCCAAAGTAATAACCGGCAATATAAGGTATTTCCATGAACCGTCACCGTAGCCGGCCCCAGGGAGCCACCCCAATCCGTAGGCGAAGATGAGCAAAAGCAAAAGCCCCACCCAGAAGACAGGGGCACTGACCCCTGCTATCGCTATTATCATCGCCGAATAGTCAAAAACAGAGTACTGCTTCACAGCTGAGACTATACCTGCGGCAACCCCTATCACCGTACCGAGTATAAGGGCCCATAGGGCAAGCCTCGCCGTAGCTCCAAGCCTTCCCATAATGGCGGTGGAGACCTTTTCGTTCGTCCTGTAGGACGTGCCAAGGTCGCCTCTTATAAGCTGGGACATAAAGTTGATGTACTGTTTATGCAGGGGAAGATCTATTCCAAGATCGTGTCTGATCTTGGCAAGTGTCTCAGGATCACCTCTTTGACCCATGAGAATCATAGCAGGATCTCCTGGCACCACGTTGACCAGGATAAAGACCGCGGTCACAACTCCCCAAACTACGGGGATCGTGTATAGAATTCGTCTCATAATATAAGTGAACATCGGGCCACCTCCAATCTGAGATAAAAAGAAAAACAAGTTTTTGTTCTTTTTTGGTCTAAGAGCTTATCCCGTCAGAGATCCCCGATCACCTGCCATATCCAGTAACCATGCAATCCCCTCACCTCCGAAACAAGATTTGAACAAAAGTTACAAAATCCCCTTCGCACCGGATAAAACAGAAAAAACTAAAAATAAAAACTGCTATTTTTAGACACAAAAAGACAAGGACGATCAAGTTAGTGTCTCATAACAATATCGCTTCAGCCTGTGGAAGGGAACCACGAGTTCATTATACATCTATTTTGACCGATAAGCATCTATTTTTATCACCTTGCCTATTGCTCAGATAGGCAACTGACAGTATACTCATAATGGATACTCAAAACGGATTCCTTTGTGGATTCTACCTTTCCTAATTATACGGTTAAAAGCTACTCCAGGAAATGCGGAAAACACCGGGAATACAAAAATGAACGGAGGGACAAGAATGAAAAAACGGCTAATCACGATCGCCCTTGCCTCTATGGCAGCGGTGACGCTGGCGGCTGGAGCGATGGCGTCTCCAATCAGCGGAGGGATCCTTCGTTGGAGGATCATAAACGATCCACCGGCATTGGACCCTGTGACGTCCAACATCACCACAGCGACAAGAGGCACCAACCTGTATCTTGAAACGCTGGTGAACACCAGCGCGTCCGGCAAGGAGATACTGCCCTGTCTGGCCGAGAGCTGGGACGTCAACGACGACTCCACAGTATGGACCTTTCACCTTCGTAAGGGGGTCAAGTTCCAGGGCGAGGTAATAGGGGAGCCTACCGAAAACGGCGGCAGGGAGATGACGGCACAGGACGTTAAGTACAGCTTTGAGCGTCTCGTCAAGATGAAGTCCGCCAGGGTGTTCTTCGCCAGCAAGATAAAGGGATATCAGGACCTCTACGACGAGAAGGCGACCGAGTGGTCTGGGATCAAGGTTATCGACGATCACACTATCCAGTTCACCTTGGAGGAGCCGTTTGCGCCGTTCCTGGCGGTCCTGACCTACCCGGCATTCGGCGTGGTCCCTCATGAGGACGCGGAGAAGAGCGGCAAGAACTTCACCTTCCGCCCAGTGGGGACCGGCCCTTTCTTCCTCGCGGACTGGAAGCACGACAGCATAGCTTCCTTCAGAAAGAACCCCACATACTGGGGCAAGGACGAGGAAGGCACACAGCTACCCTATCTTGACGGGGTTGACCTGGTGGTGTTGCCGGACAACGGGGTAGCCTATCTGGAGTTCAAGAAGGGCAACATAGAGGTTCTTCCCGACATACCGGACGAATACTACCAGGAGCTTAAAGAGGGATACGGACCCTCTTTCCAGGAGCTTCCAGGCCTCAACACCTATTACTACGGCATGAGCCAGATGGGCGAGCCCTTCAAGGACAACCTGAAGCTACGCCAGGCCCTCAACTACGCCGTAAACAGGGAGGCCATCAACGAACTGGTGCTTAACGGCAGATACCAACCGGCCAAGGGAGTACTTCCTCCTGGGATGCCAGGATACAACCCTGACCTTAAGAGTTACAATTACGACCCAGAGAAGGCCAAGGAGCTCCTCAAGGAAGCGGGATACCCAGACGGCCTTGAGCTGACACTGACCTTCAACAATAACCCAAGACACAGGTCCATCGCCGAGGCCATGCAGTCCCAGATGGGAGACCTAGGCATAAAGATAAACCTGTCCTCCTCCGAGGTCGGAGCCCACTACGACGCCGTTCGCAGAGGGGACTTCAACTTCTTCAGGGCAGGTTGGGCAGGGGATTACTCCGACCCGGACAACTTCCTCTACACCCTCTTCTGCTCCGATAACTTCGGGCCCAAGGGGAACTACTGCCGCTACAAGAACGACGACGTGGACACCTGGCTAAAGGAAGCCCGCAGGGAGACCGACCCATCCAAGAGGTGGGAGCTCTACAAGAAGGCGGAACAGCAGATCGTCGACGATGCTGTCTGGATGTTCCTCTTCTATCAGACCAACAGCCTTGTGGCCCAGCCATCCGTCCAAAACCTGGACCTAGCGTTCCTGGGAGATTACATGACGGACCTGAGCAGGGTCTGGATAGACAAGAAGTAAACCGCCCGACCTAAGGGAGGCCGCAGAGGCGGCCTCCCTTTCTGTATGGATCGAGACAAGCTGAGACAGAGAGGATGATAGAACATGGCAGACAGAGCCAAGATAACAAAAGAGGACTTGCTCAAGTTCAAGTTTCTGGGGAACCCTAAAATATCCAAGACAGGAGGGCATGTTTGCTTTTCCCTGGCCACGATGGACAGGGAGAATAACCGATACAGCACAAACCTTTGGATCCACAACCTGAACGAAGGGAACAGCTATCAGCTGACCTCATCAGGAAAGGAGAAATGCTTCTGCTGGACGGCAGACGGATCGGAGGTCGCGTTCTCCAGCGGCAGAAACGATCCCCCCAAAGGAGGCTCTGAGCTGTTTACGATACCTCTATCCGGCGGAGAGGCCAGGTCCATAGGCAAACTGGACATATCCGTATCGTCCATAATCCATCTAGGGGGAGACGAATATCTCCTTTCAGCGACCGACCCCAGACAGGAGGAGCTTCTGGAGGGAGCCGACTACATGGTCTTCTCCCAGGTTCCATTCTGCTCCAACGGTAAAGGCTACACCGCCCAGAGCAGAACAGGGCTTTACCTCTACAGAATCGGCGAAAATCCGGAAAAGCTAACTCCTGACACCCTGGACGTAGAGCGGTTCAGACTGTCGCCGGACGGGACAAAAGCGCTCATAACCGGCAAGGATTACAGCGACGTAAAGCCCATTTTCTCGGAGCTCTGGGAGCTGGACCTCAGGAGCAAGAGGATGGAGCCCCTCATCTCTGGGGACGGTTTCGACTGTCGCTGCGCCGACTACCTTGACGACAAGGTGGTCCTCTCCGGGTCGGACCTGTCCAAACACGGGATAAACCAAAACGCCTCCCTATTCTCGCTTGAGAACGGCGTATTGAGAGAGATAACCCCAGGGCTGGACGCCGGGCTGAGAAACTCCATCGGATGCGACTGTAGGTATGGGACGTCCGACATGAACCTGGCCTTCTTCGTGGACGACCACCGTATATGGTTCGTCTCCACCGACAGGACCAGGTCCAATCTGCACAGCGTTGGTCTTGACGGCGAGATAAAACTGATCACGAACGACCTATCCTCCGTCGACGACTACCACGTCCACCAGGGCAGGATAGCCCTTGTAGGCTTGAAGGGGCTTGAGCTACAGGAGCTCTACACGATAGAGGACGGAAAAGAGAGATCCCTTACGGACTTCAACAGTTGGATGATAAGGGACAGGGAACTATCCCAACCGGAATACCTGGAAAGCCACGCCGATCCCGCCTGGGACATCGACGGATGGGTGATGAGACCGGTGGACTTCATAGAGGGGAAGACGTACCCGACCATAATCCACGTCCATGGAGGCCCCAAGACCGCGTTCGGAGACGTGTTCTTCCACGAGATGCAGCTATGGGCGGCTAAGGGCTACGTCGTAGCCTTCTGTAACCCAAGAGGAAGCGACGGTAGGGGCAACGACTTCGACGACATAAGGGGAAAGTACGGCACCATCGACTACGACGATATAATGGCCTTCACGGACGCCGTCTCGAAACTGCCCTACGTCGATAGTACCCGAATGGGCATCACAGGGGGCTCCTACGGTGGTTATATGACCAACTGGGTGATAGGTCATACCGACCGATTCAAGGCGGCCGTATCTCAAAGGAGCATATCCAACTGGATCTCAAAGGCTGGGATATCCGACATAGGCTACTATTTCGTGCCGGATCAGCAGGGAGCGGACATATGGGACGACGTGGAGAAGCTCTGGTGGCACTCGCCACTGAAGTACGCCGACCAGGCCAGTACCCCGACCCTTTTCATCCACTCAGACGAGGACTATCGATGTGAGCTCTCCCAGGGATTACAGATGTTCACAGCTCTTAAACGACACGGGGTGGAGAGCAAAATATGCGTCTTCAAAGGGGAAAACCACGAGCTCAGCAGGGGAGGCAAGCCCAAAGAGAGGCTCGCCAGGCTGGAGGAGATCTGCCGCTGGTTCGATGAACACCTAAAAAAATAAAAAATTGTAACTATTCAGTCGCCCCATCCAGAAATAGAATCTGACCATCGAGAGCCATAGACATAGCCTCGAATATGTTGATCGAGTTATTCTTCGCCGTAATGAGGAACGACATTATTTT
>JAQUTB010000281.1 GCA_028709985.1 Dethiosulfovibrio sp. | reverse complement strand
GGAGGCGGTTGGATTTGCGTCCATAGCGGCCTTTCTCATAATGGCGGTATTGAGGGGGATAGACAGAAGCCTGGAGAGGGCCTCACTGGACCTGGGGGGGAGCCGATGGGACACCCTGATCGGAGTAACCCTTCCCCTAGCCTGGCCTGGGATAATGACCGCCGGACTGATAGTGTTCATAAGGTCCCTTTCGGACTTCGGCACGCCTATGTTCATAGGTGGTAACTTCAACGTCCTGGCCACCCAGGCCTATATGACCGCGGTGGGATCCTACGATCTGCCGAAAGCGGCGGCGATTTCCACGGTGCTACTCATACCGGCTCTGGCGGTATTTATGGTGTACCGCAGGGTCATGGGGAAAAACGCCTCCCTATTCTCCTCCAAAACCGCCAGCGACGAAGGAGCGGCACTTCCAGGGGGAGTTCAGGCCATAATATTCACTGTGGTATGGGCATTCGTGGCCTTGGAGGTCGCCAAGTACGGAGCGATCCTGGTCGGGGCGTTCGTGAAGACCTGGGGGGTTAACTTCACCTTTACGCTTAAACACATGGAGGCACTCCAGGCCGCCAAGATGGGAAGCCTGGTTAGAAGCCTTAAGTACGCCTCCATGGCGGCCCTTTCGGCTGCCTTTATGGGGATCCTCCTCGCGAGGTTTCTGGGACGGGCAAAAGGGCTATTCGTCAGGACGGTGGACTTCACCGCCGATCTTCCCTTTATACTGCCGGGGCCCTTTTTCGGCATAGCCTATCTCCTGGCCTTCAACTGGATGCCAGAGCCTCTGTTGGCGACGGGGTTCCTGCTGGTGACCAACTGCGTCTATCGCCAGCTGTCCATAGGGATAAAAAGCGGCGTATCGGTGCTGGGACAGATAAACCCCGAGCTGGAGGACGCGGTGAGGGACCAAGGAGGAGGCTGGATATCGGTCCTGAGGGACGTGGTGGCCCCTAAGATGGTTCCGGCCTTTATCGTCAGCTTCGTAAACACCTTCACCTTCACCATGACCACCATAGGGGGGATCATATTCCTCATAACCCCCTACACGAAGGTGCTTACCGCCGAGATGTTCGACGCGATCCAAACCGGCGACATAGGGGCCAGTTCCGCCATGGCCTCGTTGATAATCGGGGTTACTATGGTGATAAACGTCGTCTTCTCCTGGACATTGCTCAGGAAGGGAAAGGCTCGTGGATCGGAAGGGGAGGGTTTAAATGTATCTTGAACTAAGGGGGCTCAACAAGAGCTTCCAGGGCTCCAGAGCGGTCAAGGACCTCTCCCTGACTGTGGAACAGGGCGAGATGATCTCCCTTCTGGGCCCCAGCGGATGCGGCAAGACCACCACGCTGAAGATGATAGGAGGCTTCTGCCTCCCCGATTCAGGGGATATATTCCTGGAGGGAGAGGACATCACCTCCATGGCCCCGGAGAGACGGCCCACCGCCACGGTGTTTCAGAGCTACGCCCTGTTTCCCCATATGTCGGTGATGGAGAACGTCACCTACGGACTCAAGTTTAAGGGAATCGGCAAGGGCGAAAGGACCTCCATGGGCATGGATATCCTTGAAAAGGTGGGCCTTCCGGGATCGGGAAACAAGGGAATCCATCAGCTCAGCGGAGGGGAACAGCAGAGGGTGGCACTGGCCAGATCCCTGGTGATCCAGCCCAAAGTGCTCCTCCTGGACGAGCCACTGAGCAACCTGGACGCAAAGCTTAGGGTAAAGATGAGGGCGGAGATCCGAAGGATACAGAGAGAGCTAGAGATAACCGCCGTCTACGTCACCCACGACCAGGAGGAGGCAATGGCACTCTCGGACAGGATCGCCGTCATGGAAAAAGGGTCCATAGTCCAGATCGGAACCCCTCAGGAGGTCTACGGCGAGCCGTCGACCCCTTTCGTGGCCGACTTTATCGGCAGGAGCAACGTGATCCCCTCACCGGAAGGCTACATATCGGTCCACCCGGAGGACGTGGTGATCTCCGATGAAAAAGGGGACATGGATGGGATAATAACCGACCGCCAGTACAAAGGCGCCATGACGACCTACTTTATAAAAGTCGGCGAGCTGGAGCTTGAGGCTGACATTCTCAGCAGGTCCGACCAGGGCTGGATAAGTGGAAGCAGGGTAAAGGTGTCCTTTATCGGGCCCCATATCTAAAGGAGATGACTTAATGACTAGAGGGAATCGCTACGTGCTGCTGTCCCACTGTCTGCTGAACGTTAACGCCAAGGTCCTGGGCTACGGCTCATATTCCGGGGCGATGAAATCGCTGGTGCTCCCTATCGTTGAGGAGGGCATCGGAATATTTCAGCTTCCCTGCGCCGAGGCCACCTTCGGGGGCCTAAAAAGGTGGGGCATGACCGTAGAGCAGTACGACACCCCCGCCTACCGTCGCCACTGTCGTTGGCTTCTGGAGCCGGTGATGGACCAGGTCCAGGACGACATAGCCAACGGCATCTCGGTTCTAGGGGTGGTTGGAATAGACGGAAGCCCAAGCTGCGGAGTCCACAAAACCTGTTACGGCTACTGCGGGGGGACAATCGGATCTGGGGATTGGGTGGACAGAAGCACAAAATCGGTGAGGCTGGGCAGTGGTCAGGGATTGTTCATGAGGATACTCTCAGAGATGATGGCCGAGAGGGGATTATCCGTCCCTATGACATCCATCTTCGAGGGAGAGCCCTCCAGGGTCTCCTGGGAGGATATCAAAAAAGAACTTTAGGTATAGAAGAAGAGGTGACCACCGTGGTCACCTCTTCTTCTATACCTGCCTACCTCTCATGGCGAAATCGTCCGAAGAATGAGGTAGAATGGACGGTAACAGAGAGGGGGGTTCTTTTATGACGAAAAGATACGACGAGCTCCGCAGGTTTATCATGCCGGAAGTCATGTTTGGCCCTGGGGCCATCGATCTGGTCGGGGCCTGTGCGGCAAACCTCGGTCTGCACAGAGTGCTGTTGGTGACCGATCCGGGGGTTATCGAATCTGGCTGGACCGAGAGGGCCTGGCGATCCCTCGACGAGGAAGGGGTGGAGTGGACCGTATTCTCCGATCTGTCGCCCAACCCCAGAACCCCACAGGTAATGGCAGGAGTGGAAGCCTATATATCCGGAGGATGCGACGGCCTCGTGGCGGTGGGTGGAGGCA
>JAQUTB010000280.1:1767-3144 GCA_028709985.1 Dethiosulfovibrio sp. | reverse complement strand
AAAAGGGCTAGTCGGCACGGGCAAGGAGGTCAATAGAAAATGCCGAGCATCAAGCTTGTCAATATAAGCGGCGAATCGGTCGGAGAGCTCAACCTTTCCGACGTGGTTTTTGACGTACCCCTTCACATTCCCGCCATGCATCAGGTGGTCGTGGCTCAGCTGGCCAATCGCCGGCAGGGAAACGCTTGCGCCAAGAACAGAGGCGAGGTTAGAGGTGGAGGAAAGAAGCCCTGGAGGCAGAAGCACACCGGACGGGCTCGTCACGGTAGCTCCAGGTCTCCTATCTGGGTCGGTGGTGGAGTAGTCCACGGTCCTAAGCCCAGAAGCTATCGTCAGAAGGTAAACAAAAAGGTACGGAAACTGGCTATCTGTAGCGCTCTTTCCCAGAAGGTAAGGGACGCTCAGGTATTCGGGTTCCAGTCTTTCGCCATGGAAGCCCCCTCCACCAAGGCCATGAAGGTATTCTTCCAGGCTCTTGGGGCGGTAAAGCCTCTGGTTATACTGGATTCGTCGGATATGAACGTGACGAAGTCCGCCAGGAATATCCCTGGGGCCAGGGTCATGCACGTGGACAGCATAAACGTCTACGACCTGCTCAAGCACGGACACATCGTCATGAGCGCAGGGGCGGTCAAAAAACTGGAGGAGGTGTACGCCTAATGAAACTCATGGCTCACGACATCATCGTACGGCCTATCGTAACCGAGAAAAGCAGCCGAATGATGGAAGAGAACAAGTACACCTTTGAGATTCATCCTCAGGCGAACAAGACCGAGGTCCGCAAGGCTGTCGAGACGGTCTTTAAGGTAAAAGTCGAGAAGGTTCACACGCTGAAAGTTCGCTCTAAGCCCAAGAGAATGGGCGTTTTCCTCGGGAAGAGCAGGGCCTGGAAAAAGGCCATCGTCACACTGGCCGAGGGAGAACGCATCGAGTTCTTCGAAGGCGCCAGCGTCTAGCTCTGACGGGAGGACGGAACAATGGGAATCAGAAAGTTTAATCCCACGACGCCGGGAAGGCGTTTCATGAGCATTCCAACCTATGAGGAGGTAACCAAGAGCGAGCCCGAAAAGTCGCTTTTGGCCCCTCTCAGCAAAAAGGGAGGAAGGAACAACAACGGAAGGATAACCATGCGCCACCGTGGCGGTGGTAATGCCAGACGTTATCGTATGATAGACTTCAAGAGGAGCAAGCTGGGCGTTCCGGGTAAGGTCGCTGCCATAGAGTACGATCCTAACCGTTCGGCCAGAATTGCCCTTATTCACGACGCTGACGGTGAGAAGAGGTACATCCTCTGCCCTCAGGGACTTTCCGTTGGGATGACGGTTATGGCCGGTCCTGGATCGGACATAATCCCTGGCAACGCCCTTAAGCGCGCCG
>JAQUTB010000280.1:0-1757 GCA_028709985.1 Dethiosulfovibrio sp. | reverse complement strand
CCATAACATAGAGCTTGAGCCAGGCAGAGGCGGCGTGATGGTCCGTTCCGCTGGAACCACCGCACAGCTGATGGCAAAAGAGGGCAAGTACGCCTTCGTCAGGATGCCCAGCGGTGAGCTTCGCTTGGTTCTGCTCCAGTGCATGGCTACCATCGGTCAGGTTGGAAACACAGAACACGAAAACGCCAGTGTAGGCAAAGCGGGAAAGACCCGTTGGCTCGGCAGGAAGCCTCACGTTAGAGCCATGGTCATGAACCCTGTGGATCATCCCATGGGCGGTGGTGAAGGAAAGAGCAAGTCCCACAAACACCCGGTCTCCCCTTGGGGAACGCCTGCAAAGGGCTACAGGACTCGCAGGAAGAAGCCTTCGGACAAGTTCATCGTCCGTCGCCGGTTTGCCAAGTAGAGATGAGGGGGTAATTCAATGGCTCGTTCCGCCAAAAAGGGACCCTACGTCGAGCAGAGACTTCTCGGCCGCGTAGAAGCCTTTAACCAGAGTGGCGAGAGGAAGGTCCTCAAGACCTGGTCTCGTGCAAGCATGATCGTCCCAGCGATGATCGGACACACCATCGCCATTCACAATGGCCGTATTCACATCCCGATCTACATCAGTGAGAATATGGTCGGTCATAAGCTAGGGGAGTTCGCTCCCACCAGGAAGTTCGGCGGTCACGCCGGACAGGAGCGCCGCTCCGGCGTCAGGAGATAGGGAGGAAAAGGGATTATGGAGGCAAAAGCACGTGCCAAACAGGTCCGGCTCTCTCCTTTCAAGGTCCGCCAGGTGCTGACCCTTATCAGAGGTAAAAAGGTGGGAGAGGCGCTGGTAGCGCTTCGCTACACCCCTAAGAAAGCCGCCAAGGTTATAGAGAAGGTCCTCAAGAGCGCCGTAGCCAACGCGGAACACAACTGTGGTCTCGACGTGGACAAGCTTGTAGTCGTGGAGGCCTTTGCCGATCAGGGACCTAGCATGAAACGCTTCCGTCCTGTGTCGATGGGGCGGGCCCATCCCTACCGCCATCGCACGAGCCACATCACCGTGTCGGTCGCAGAACGTTAAGGAGGGCTGAGAGATGGGTCAGAAGGTACACCCTGTTGGATATAGAGTCGGTATAACCAGGGACTGGGAGTCCCGCTGGTTCGCCGACGGCAAGAACTACGCCAAGAACCTTCACGAGGACCTCAAGCTTCGTGAGTGGATCAAGGGCCGTTGGGAAGGTGCAGGCATCTCCAAGGTGGAGATCGAGAGGGTCGGCAAGGTATTGCGCTTCTCAATTTGGACCGCCCGGCCTGGTGTAGTAATAGGCAAAAACGGAGCCGAGATCCAGAAGATAAAGGACGAGCTTCAGGAGATGACCGGTTCCAAGGTCATGGTCAACGTCCAGGAGATCAAGAATCCCGAGGTCGAGGCCCAGCTTGTCGCAGAGAACGTGGCGGCTGCCCTCGCTCACAGGGTCAGTTTCCGTCGCGCGATGAAGCAGTCCATCTTCCGCACCATGAAGGCCGGTGGGAAGGGAATCAAGATCCAGTGCGCCGGTCGTCTTGGTGGAGCGGAGATAGCCCGTACCGAGTGGTACAACGAGGGTCAGCTTCCTCTTTCAACCCTCAGAGCCGATATCGACTACGGTCTGGCTGAGGCCAAGACCATGTACGGAGTAATCGGCGTAAAGGTCTGGATCTACCGGGACGAGAAGGCCATCAACACTCCTGCGCCTCGTCAGCCCAGAAAGGGCCGTAGAGAAGGGGGGCGTAGCTGATGT
>JAQUTB010000279.1 GCA_028709985.1 Dethiosulfovibrio sp. | reverse complement strand
CCTAAGCCCCATTTTTGACAATCCCGGCCTGTATCCTCTTAGTGTCGCCGCCTCGTTGATACGCCTTTTCTCGTCGGATATGACGTGGACATAGCGGGAGCAGAAGTGGAGGAGCATCACCAGCTTTGACGGGAGCCCCAGGTCCCTGAGCCCCTGAAGTACGAGGTGCAGTGGGCTGGTCCCCAGCAGTCCCATCAGCACCAGAGTCATGGCGCTGCTCTTTAGCGTTATCATCCATGCCAGCTCAAGCCCCTGAAGCGACGGCGACAGAGGACCTAAGATAACCCTATCCCCAGGGGTGGTGAAGGGCAGCGTCAGCCACAGTGACAGTAGCAGGCCGTTTACCGCCGCCAGCTTTTTCGCTATGTCGATGACCTTAAACCGTCCGAGTATCACCAGTATAAGCCCGTAGCCGACCATGAAGGCAGCGGTCTTTATCTCCGTCGAGACCGAGGCCACGATCGAGACCGAGAAGGCCAGGAGTATCTTCCACCGCGGGTCTATCCTGCTAAGGGGGGAATCAGCCACGGCTCCTTCCCCACATAAAGGCTCCAACTATGCCTATGATATAGCCTATGCCGCCCAGTATCCTGGGCATATCGGGCTTGGTCTGGGCCTTGTGGAGGTCGGAGATCATCTGTCTGAGAGGGGCCACCTCCGCCGCCACGGCCTTTCTTATATCCTGCTCCGATAAGGCTGACGGGATTGTAGAGGGGGCCTCTTTGACCTCCGTCGTGGGCTCTGGAGCTGCCTCTCTGGCTATGTCCTCGTGGGCCACGTGTCCCATCCCGGCGTTGATCGTCACCTTTGCGGAGGTGATCCCAGAGGGTATGTCTATGGAGAAGGCCCCCGCGCCGTCGGTCTTTCCCTCTCCGACGATGGCCCCGTTTGACTCCACTGTGACAGGGGCGTTCTCTATGGCCTCCCCCGTGCTGAAGTAGGACTCCCCAGTCACCTTGTCTCCCTCGAAGTTGGCCATCATCAATACGTTATGTGCAAAAGCGGGGGAGACCGCGAGGGCAAGTATCAGGGCCATCAGACAATACGTTTTTTTCACAGCAGTTCACCGTTCTTTCTTCCTATCATGTAAGGCCTTGTCGTGGCCAGAAATCCTATAGCCATGGCCCCGACGAATCCCTCTATTAGGGCCACGGGAAGGTGTGCCCAGACTATGAGTTTGGCCGCGGCGGTGAAGTTCTCTCCCGTAAGGGCCAGAGCTCCGGCTGTCATCAGAGCGGTCAGTAAGACCCCTCCAGAACTGCACAGAAACGCCCCTGTCAGGAGCCCCCATCTGCCCTTGGATACGAACGCTGCCCTGAATATGGCTCCGAACACCAGGCCAGGGAAGGCCATGTCCATCACGTTGACCCCCAAGGTCGTCAGGCCGCCGAACTGAAACAGCACCGCCTGTAAAAACAGGGCGACCAGACAGGCCGGAAACACCGCCCATCCCAGTATGGCCCCGGATACGCCGTTCAGCAGCAGATGGACGCTGGACGGACCCACCGATATGTGGATCAGCGAGGCCACGAATATGCCCGCCGACACGATGCCGGTTGCTGGAACGTCCTCCGCCTTGATGGACCTCAGTCCCTTGACGGTGAAGCCCAGGGTAAGGGCCGCCCCTGCCGCCAGCACCGGAACGGACAGAACCCCCTCGGAAATATGCAAAAAACTCACCTCCTGAAGTTTAGGCCCTATAACAGACCACGGAGAGCATACAACGGCGTGACATTTTTTGCAACGGTTTTGTCAAAACGTAACACGTGCTTCGTCGTTTTCGCTGTTTTACGAAAACAGGACCCCTCGTCTCCGTGTGGGATGAGGGATCCTGTCAGGCTTTTAGTCTTCCGGCTGCCAGGTCTCCAAGAACGAGGCGAATCGCTCCGCCCAGATCGGGTCGAACTGGGATCCGGCGGAGGCCCTTATCTCCTCTATGGCCTCGCTGTGGCTAAGTATCGGTAAGTACTCCCTGTGGGTCATGGCCTCGTAGCTGTCGACCAGGGACATTATTCGGCTCTCAAGGGGGATATCCTCGCCAGATATGGGGGTCTTCCTGAGGGGATATCCCTGACCGTCCCATCTCTGATGGTGATGTAGTATGGGGTCGGCCAGGTCCGACAGGTTGGGGACGGCGAAGGCGATGCGGTAGCCTATCTCCGGGTGGCTTCTGACCTCCCTCATATCCTCGTCGTTCAGAGGGCCTTTCTTGGCGAGGATCTCGCTGTCTACCCCTATAAGGCCTATATCGTGGATAGCCGCAAGGCGGACCATCCTTTTCCTGAAGAGGCCGTCCACCTCAGGGATGGTCTTCAGGAATCGGTCCATTATGTCCCGACACCGGTCCATATGGCTGGTCCTCCTCTTTTCCCTTTGCTTTATGGTCTTCAGGAAGAACTTGAGTATCCCCCCTCTGGCGTCCTCTCTCTGGATCTCCTTCAGGGCGTACATACGTTCGTCGGCGTCTTTCACTATCTCGTCTATCGACCTAGCGGCGGCGTTGCCGCTGGCTGTTCCCCAGGCCATGTACAGGGGGATATCGATGTCATCGGAGTTGGCCGAGGAGACTATATCCCTGAACCGTAGGTCGACCCCCGATCCGTCGTTTTGGGGCATTACGACAGCGAACTCGTCCCCTCCGATACGGGCGACTTTGTCTTGCTCCCCTGCGATCTCCAGAAGGACCTCTTTAGCCCTCTCTATAAGCCTGTCTCCCCATTTGTGACCCATGCCGTCGTTTATGAGCTTAAGACCGTTGACGTCGCACATGACCACCGTGACCGGGTCCATGTGCCCCTTGCCCAGCTCCCTTATGGTCTCCTCGAAGAACCGCCGGTTGTGCAGGCCGGTCAGGGAATCTCGGATGCCCTGTTCCCTTATCTCATCTATGGAGGTACGAACCTCTTCCTTGAGGTACTCTATAGCCTCAGCTATATCTCTAAGCTCTTTGGGAAGAGGGGAAAGCCTGGAGCTCTCCATAGGGGAATAATCCCCCTCCGCCACAGAGGAGAGGCTGTCGGCGAGGGTGTCCAGAGATCGACTTAT
This sequence comes from Dethiosulfovibrio sp., assembly GCA_028709985.1. Taxonomy (GTDB): domain Bacteria; phylum Synergistota; class Synergistia; order Synergistales; family Dethiosulfovibrionaceae; genus Dethiosulfovibrio. The sequence continues at coordinate 103 of JAQUTB010000279.1, read as the reverse complement.
CCTTCTCGTCAGGGACAGGAAAAGCGCCAGCCCTATAAGAGATAGCAACGCCAAGGCGGCAGTGGTTGCCTTTACGAGCCTCGCTGCCCCTGCGCGGATTTCA
>JAQUTB010000278.1 GCA_028709985.1 Dethiosulfovibrio sp. | reverse complement strand
AGCGGTATTGATCCCCCACGTCCGGCCCCTGTCCGTCGACCTGGGATGGATCGTGTATCTCCATGAAATATCGAACCACGTCAACGTAGGATATCTCCCTGGGATTGAACCAGACCTCGACCGTCTCCAGATGCCCAGTACGACCGGAGCAGACCTGCTCGTAGGTCGGATATTCGACGTCTCCCCCGGAGTAGCCACAGGTGGTGACTACCACCCCTTCGAGGTCCCTAAAAAGGTGTTGTACTCCCCAAAAACAGCCCCCAGCGAAAAGCCCTTTCGCTAGGTTTTCGTAGGGTAAAAACTCCAATGAGAGAGAGTTTACGCAGTGTCTGACGTTCTTCATCGTAAGCCTCTCCCCCTCGAAAACGTGACCGAGATGGGCATTGCACCTTTTGCACAATATCTCGGTCCTGTTACCGTCAGGGTCAAGACGGCGAGATACGACACCTGGGATCTCGTCGTCGAAGGCAGGCCATCCACAGGAGCAGGGAAATTTATGGTCCGACAGATACAGAGGGGAGGAACACCTTCTACATCGATAGACACCTCTGTCGAATGTACCGCAATACTCCCCTGAAAAGGGCTGCTCCGTGCCACGATGGACTATCACCCTTTCCTCATCAGGGGTCAGGTTCTTATAGGCCATAAAGGTTCCTCCTTTCGGTTCTTTTTTCACATCATATCACTTATGCTGTTAACAGGCCACAGACACATCTTGACCTAAAAAGAATATAGATTATAATCAATAAGGTGATTATCTTTGCCAGAATAAAATACTGAAAAAGAGGTGTTTTCGTTGAAAAAAGGTGGAAGTACAGGGCTGATTGCCAAGCTGCTCTTAGCTATAGGGGTGGGAGCTATCTTGGGCGTCAACGCCACCGAGAGCGCTATGGAGGTGGTGGTCGCAATAAGGGGCCTGTTGTCTCAGATAATCTTCTTCACCATCCCACTGGTTATATTCGGTTTTATAGCCCCGGCTATAACCTCGCTTAAAGAAAGAGCCAGCTCTATGTTGAGTGCTATGCTGATCATGGCCTACCTCTCCGCAGTAGGAGCAGCGGCATTCGCAGCTATCGCAGGTTATTCGATAATACCTGGGCTGAACATTCCCACAGAGATACAGGGGCTCAAAGAGCTACCTAAATCGCTGTTTTCCATATCCATACCGCCTATAATGCCAGTTATGACCGCACTGGTACTGGCGATGCTCTCAGGCGTGGCCGCTATTTGGGCTAAAGCGGAGACCTTTGAAAAACTCCTGAACGAGATTCAGGCCATGGTGCTTCACATCGTAAAGCGTATTGTTATCCCTATACTGCCTTTTTTCATAGCCGCCACTTTCGCTCAGATGGGATACACAGGGAGGTTGACCCAACAGTTTCCGGTGTTCTTCAAGGTAATACTTATAGTTCTAGTAGGACATTTTATATGGCTTTTCCTGCTATACCTAGTGGCTGGAATGATATCAGGGAAGAACCCCTGGGAGGTCATCAAGCATTACGGACCGGTGTACCTTACCGCAGTGGGAACCATGTCCAGCGCTGCGACGTTGCCGGTTACTCTTTCATGCGCAAGAAAGTCGAAAGTATTACCTCAGGAGGTAACAGATTTCGCTATACCTCTTGGCAGCACCGTTCACCTATGCGGCTCGGTCCTTACAGAGGTATTTTTCTGCATGACCATAGCTCAGATGCTCTACGGCTCTATGCCGACACCAGGTACAATGACACTATTCATAGTTTTATTCGGAATTTTTGCAATAGGAGCCCCTGGAGTTCCAGGAGGGACCGTAATGGCATCTTTGGCAATAGTCCAATCTATACTAGGATTTGACGCAGACGGTGTAGGACTACTTCTGGCCATCTTTGCCCTTCAGGACAGTTTTGGAACGGCCTGCAATATACTGGGTGACGGTGCATTAGCCCTTATTTTGAGGGGAATCTTCTACGATAAAGAAGGCCAACCTAAAAGAGACGTTGTCCCGACACCAATCTCAGCCGATTAACAGAGAAGCCCAGGGGAAAAGCCCCTGGGCTTCTCTGTTAAAATATCGATGAGAGGCGGTGATATTTGTGAGCTGGAAAGGTAGCAGGGTTGACCAAGGAAGGATCAGGGTACTTCAAGGGGGCGTGACCGGAGCAGGACCGGTTATCTACTGGATGAGCAGGGACCAGAGGGCCAGGGATAACTGGGCCCTACTGCATGCCCAGGATTTAGCCCTTGAGATGGGACGAGCACTGGAGGTGGTCTTCTGCCTGACAGAGGACTTTTCTGGATCGTCGGTGAGACACCACGACTTCATGCTTAAAGGTCTTGAGGAGACCGCCATAGATCTGAGAAAGCTGAATATCTCCTTCAAGATTAATTTGGGGAACCCAGGAGAGGAGATATTGAGACACGCGACCAGGACCGATCCATACGCCATAGTGGCGGATTTCTCCCCACTGCGACACCACAGAGGTTGGCTGGGTAGGCTGACGTCACAGGATCGACACCGGATCATACAGGTGGACGCCCATAACGTGATCCCATGTTGGCTGGCGTCGGAAAAGAGAGAATACGCAGCCAGGACCATAAGGCCCAAGATCCGCAGGATGGTGGACCGCTTCATGTCACCGTTCCCGGAACCGGTCCACCATCCCCACGGAACAGCCACCACGGACCAGATCCCTACGGCGATGGATCTCAATCTGGATCGGCATCCATCGCCTCTTGCTCTGGAGCCTGGAAGCGACGCTGGAGAGCGAAAACTCAAGTTTTTTATCTCCCAGAGGCTTAAAGATTACGGCGAGAGGAGAAACGATCCCAACCTGGACTGGACATCCGGCCTGTCTCCCTACTTCCACTTCGGCCAGATAGCGCCCCAAAGGGCGATTCAGATGGCGTTGGAGGCGGACCTCCCCGGAACGGATCCCTTTGTGGAGGAGGCTCTTATAAGACGGGAGCTCTCCGACAATTACTGCTATTACGAGAGGGATTACGACTCCTACATGGGCCTCCCCGGTTGGGCAAGGGAGACGTTGGACCTTCACAGAGGGGATAAAAGACCCTGGGTGTACGGCCTGGATACGCTGGAGGCAGGGGAGACCCACGACGACCTCTGGAACTCTATCCAGAGGTCGCTGGTGGACCGAGGCAGGATACACGGGTATCTCAGGATGTACTGGGGCA
>JAQUTB010000277.1 GCA_028709985.1 Dethiosulfovibrio sp. | reverse complement strand
CAGGCCCACCCTTCACGGACTGCTCTTGAGGCGACCTCACAAAAAGAAGGAGACACCACCGAGAGCCCGAGACAGAGGGCAAGGCAGAGAATCCCCTTCCTCACCGCTTATAACCCACTGTGTCTCTCAGAAAACCACGCCTCTTTGCCTTGTCCTCATCGGTCTCTATTCCCTTAGGGGCAAAACCGTCGACCACGCCAACTACTCCCCTACCCTCATCCGTCTCCGCAATTATCATCTGAAGGGGATTGGCCGTGGCGGCGAATATTCCACAGACCTCATGACAGGACTTGACCCTGTCCAGGACGTTTATAGGATAGCCGTTTCGAATCATTATGACGAAAGAATGTCCTGCGGAAATGAGGCACGCGTTCTCCGCCGCGAGGTCGGATAGTTCCTGGTTGTTTCCCTCTACCCTGACCAGACGATCTCCAGAAGCCTCGCAGAAAGCTATTCCAAACTCGAGGGTCGGCGACGAAGTTATTAGAGCCTCGTAAAGATCCTCAGCGGTCTTTATAAAGTGGCTCTGACCGACGATTATATTACATCCCTCAGGAACAACCATCTCCGCGATACTCCAGCCTTTGATTTCAGCCATAGCAGAAAACGCCTCCTTAAATATATTTTAAACCCTCACAACGAAGGTTTAAAAGCTTGTCGACAAGGACCGACGGACCATCCTCCTCTGGAGGTGGCACAACCCAATCAGCCAGGGACAACAGATCATCAGGGGCGGAGGAAACGGCCACAGCGACATCTGCCATCCTCAAAAGCTCCAGATCGTTTTCGTTGTCCCCAACAGCCACTATAGTATCGTACTTAATGTTGGAAAAATCAACCCATTTATACAGCGCATTTCCCTTATTTACACCATAAGGGAGCACATCGATAAAACCGTCTCCGGCGAATACGACCTCGGCACGGCCTACAAAACTTTCCTTCAGGTGTCGAGACATAACTCTAACCTTAATGCCGTATGGATCGAAAAACATGACCCTGAAGATATCCCCCTCCGGTATGGTTGGATCGGTCAACACTGCGTCGTAGGATACCCCAGTTCTATCGAAAAACGCCATGCTACCGGTATCCTCCGGCCGACAGAATATAACCTCATCTCCCATGACCTGAACCTCCAAGCCGTAATCCCACCCTATCCGCAGGATAGAGCTGGCAAGATCCCTGTCCATCAAGGTTTGCCATATAACACGGCCTGAACGATCCATAACCCGACCTCCGTCGTAAACAACCGCAGGAAGGTTCGATCCTATAGAATCCATGTGGGGAATAGAGGTGGACAGAGTCCGCCCTGTGGCCACAGCCACATCCCAACCGGCAAGAGCCAGTTTTTTCATAGCGTCGGAAGTAGATGGGGACACTCGATCAGAACGATCGACCACAGTTCCATCCAGATCGGTCACCAAAAGACTACGAAAAGGCCCCGTCGATCGACGAGGCCGGCTGTCCTTGGCTATTATCAATTGGATGCGTTCATCTTCTTCAGCTGCTGGATGACGTCCTCCGTGACGTCTATTCCACCGAAGAAGACCTGTGCCTAATCGAGAACCACCGTGACGCCCTTAGCCTTAGCGACGGTACGGATGGCCAGGTTGATCTCCTTGAAAAGGGGGGCCATCAGGGTCTGCTCCTCCACCGCCGCTTCCTGCTTTTTGGTGGCATAGATCTCGGCCTTGACCTTGTTGTCGGTCGCCTTCTCTATGGCAGCCTTAGCCTCGTTTTGCTTGACCTCAAGCACGGCCTGTACCCTCTTCGTCACCTGCTCAAACTTAGGGTGCTGGAAGAGGATCTTCTGGGGCTCAATGACACCGATCTTCTCGTTTGCCAGGGCCATCGATGAAAGGGAGATTGCTAAAAACACCCCTAAAGCAACCAATCTAACAGATTTCACAACGCGCATACAAAAACCTCCTCATTTCTTTCTTTCCACGCTCCAACAAAGAAGCGAAGTAGTCTTGGGGAATTGTACCCTTTATAGCATGGCAAGTCCACCGTAAAAGTGCCTACTTGCACAGGTTTAGTTTTTTCTATCGTCCGACTGAGACTGAAGATAGGACACAAACTCGGAAATAACATCAAGCAAAGGGGGAACCTCTTCCCTCAAAACCAACGCAGGTTTGAAGGTTTTCCCCGATTCAAAGGAATCCACGACGGATCCCATGATCATCTCAAGGCCAGACCTAGCCTCCTGAAACTTCACGAATGCTGCCTCCTCGCTTCTGCAACCAAGGATAGAGGCGCACCTTCCAACAGAGCTCAAGACCCAATCCAGGCCCTCCATAGCCTGAACCGACATGGACATAGCGTTCTCTATTTTCTCCTGCTCCAAAAGATTCGCTATATCGATAACTCCCTTACGCAACTTAGGCATATATTTCTCCGACGAGACAAGGGACTGGGTCACTAAATCCCCAACCTCCATGGAGGAGAACTCAACGATAGAGCCTCCCTCAGTAGCGACAAAAGCCTGAGGATCCATCTCAACTCCATCGACAGAGATAGAGTACACCACCCTGTTCTGCCCTGCCAAGATGGACGAGACCCTCTCGTAAACTAAGCCCTTTTCATCTTCATCCAGGGTCAGATCAACACCGTCAAGGAATATCTTCGCCATAAAAACACCTCCAATCATGGCGGTTATTATACCAGCATCCCGTCGAATATTAACACGAACAAGTAGGTCTTGGAGCCCATATCATACACGGTTTATAACTTCATACCGTCGATGATATGGGATATGACCCTGTCCTGATCCTGCTCCGACAGACCAACGTAGATGGGAAGGGACATCTGCATGGAGTAGAATCGCTCTGCCACTGGGAAATCGCCGGGCACGTAGCCAAAGGTCCTTCTGTAGTATGGATGAAGATGGACAGGAGGATAATGGACCTGAACCCAGACATCGTTCGCCCTCAAATACTCGAAAAGTTCGGCCCTTATCTCTGATGGCACACGGAAGGCGTAGAGATGGTAGCCGTGCCCCGGATCGGACGCAGGGACGGTGCATCCAGGCAAAGACGCAAACGCCTTGTCGTACCTCTTAGCGATAGCTCTCCTGCACTCTATAAACCGGTCTAGCTTTGACATCTGACTCAGCCCTAGGGCACACTGGATATCGCAAAGACGATAGTTATAGCCCAGGTCGATCATCTCGTTTGACCACGGCCCCTCGTAAAACTCCATC
>JAQUTB010000276.1 GCA_028709985.1 Dethiosulfovibrio sp. | reverse complement strand
CCCATGACAAACGAAGACAAAAACCTCAAAACCCCTGGATTTCCAGGGGTTTTTTGCTATACTGACAGAGGTGAAATCTTGTAAATATGACATGGAATGACGCCTAAGGACAAGCAAAACCGTACCTCAAAAGGCGAACGAACCTATCGAAACTTCTCCAGAACATCCAAAAAGGCAGGGCCGTAAAGCTCCAGTTTTTTACAGCCAATCCCCTCTATACAGCCTAGCTCATCCAGGGTTCGAGGCATACACTGAGCTATCTCCAACATTGTAGAGTCATGGAATATGACGTAGGCAGGGACCCCCTGGGCCTTTGCCAGCTCCATTCTCTTGGCTCTCAAAGCCTCCCAGAGAGACCCGTCGGCCACGGCTGGCCTTTCCTTGGTTTTAGCCTCAACCCTCGAAGTGCGAGCTTTTTCTGGATCGAATCTGAAGTAGACGGACCTCTCTCCCTTTAGAACAGGCCTGCTCTCCCTACATAGCCTAAGGCCACCGTAGCCCTGAGGATCCAGCATAACCAATCCCAGGGCCAGAAGCTGCCTGAAGACGGACCTCCAACGTTTTTCGTCCATCTCCTTGCCTATACCGAAGGTCGATACACTGTCATGCCCGGCCTCGATAACTTTGGGGGTGTTCTTTCCTAACAGGACGTCTATTAAGTGTCCCGCTCCGTAGGTCTGTCCTGTCCTGTAGACACAGGAAAGGGCCTTTTGGGCCTGTATGGTCCCATCCCAGGTGGAGACTGGATTGTTACAGGTGTCGCAGTTTCCGCACGGAACTGTGCAGCTATCCCCAAAAAAGGACAGCAGCGTCTTCCGTCGGCATTCGGTGGTCTCACAGTATCCCAGCATTACGTCCAGGTTCTGACGGTTTATCGTCTTGAAGGCACGATCCCCATCGGACATCTCGATGAGCCTAAGCTGCCCCGTGACGTCGGCCATGCCGTAGGCCATCCAGGCATCCGCAGGAAGGCCGTCCCTTCCTGCACGGCCGGTCTCCTGATAGTAGGCGGCGAGGCTTTTGGGCATGTCCAGATGGGCCACAAACCTGACGTCTGGCTTATCTATCCCCATTCCGAAGGCGATGGTGGCCACTATGACCACTCCATCCTCCTCCTGAAAAATCCTCTGATATTCCCTTCTCGTGTCGCCGTCCATACCGCCATGATAGGCCATAGCGTTTATCCCCTGGGACGAAAGCCACTTAGCGGTATCCTCGGTCTTCTTTCTGGTCATACAGTAGACTATCCCCGAATGTCCGGCGTGTTTTTCCCTTATGAACGCCAACAACTGGCGACGAGGGTTGTCCTTTAGGACTACCTGGTAGTTTATGTTGGGTCTATCGAAACCGGACACAAACAGCTTTCCTCTGGAGAGGTCCAGCCTGGATATTATCTCTTTTCTGGTTATCTCATCGGCGGTAGCGGTTACAGCTATCCTTGGTACGTCGGGAAAGAGCCGCCCCAACTCGCCAAGCCGGAGGTATTCGGGGCGAAAATCATGGCCCCATTGGGACACACAATGGGCTTCGTCTATGGCTATGACCGAGAGCTTCAGTCGCGAGAGGAAATCGATAAATCTCTCCTTCATAACCCTCTCTGGAGCCACGTAGAGCACGTCCAATTCACCCCTGAGAGCAGCTCGGGACACGGTGAGGAAGCCCTCGTAATCCATGGTGGAGTTCATATAGGAGGCCCTAACCCCGTTCTGTCTCAGGGCCTTCACCTGATCCTCCATGAGGGCTATGAGGGGGGATACCACCAACCCCATGCCAGGACGAGCCAAGGCTGGGATCTGATAGCACAGGGATTTTCCTCCTCCTGTGGGCATCAGAACGAGACAGTCTCCTCCTGACATGACGTGTTCTATCGCCTGACCCTGCTGTAGCCGAAAACCATCGTAACCAAAAACTCTGCGCAGAATATCCAAAGGGCTTTCCACGACCGGCCTCCTAACCTCAAACATAAAAAAAAGCGAGACCCTCGTGGGATCTCGCTTGATTGACAGTGGCGCGCCGGGCAGGATTCGAACCCACGACCTTCTGGTCCGTAGCCAGACGCTCTATCCAGCTGAGCTACCGGCGCACTATCGGTGGCGGAGAGAGAGGGATTTGAACCCTCGGACCCGGAACGGGTCACGCACTTAGCAGGCGCGCGCCTTCGACCACTCGGCCATCTCTCCACGCAACGGAGCATATTTTACCCAGTAAGCCCCGATCTGTCAAGTAAAACCGCTCAAATCAAGGTGAATGTTTCAGGCAGGAAGCCTAACTCACCTATTCTTTGCGAAGGAAGTGCAGATCAGTAGGATATCACTCCGCGTCAGGGCTTGTCTTATCCTCTGACAGGGATACCTCTTCAACTAAGACCTCTTCTTTTACCTCTTTTTTCTCAGGGAAGAGAGATGGGTCAAGGACCTTGACCTTTACCTTGGACGATATCTCGTCCAGGAAAGCCCTCTGAAGATCCTGCTGTTTCTGGTTTAACACCATGGAGCTCAGCTGGGTCTTGGCTTCCTCGAAGGACGTCAGTTCCTTATCCTTGAATCCCTCCCTGTAGATGACAAGAAAATCATCGCTGGCCATCTCGACGGGCTCGTAATAGGTTTTGTCGTCCATCGATACTATAAAGGCCAGGTTCTCGCTTAGAGAGTCCTTCTTTATAAAGGCGAACTTGCCTTCCTCTGTATGTCCCTTCAGGTCCTCGGACGTAAAGCTGGACATGACTTCGTTCCATCCATCGCCGGAAACCAGTGCCTCATAGGCTTTTTCCGCGTCCTCTTTGGAGGAAAATTCCGCTGCCAGAACCTCATAGCCTTCAGGGGAGGTAAATACAAAGTCCTTCACGCTGTCATAGAGTTCCTGAAGTTCATCTTCTGCGACCGCAGCGGATGCGGAGGCCTCGCTCAGGAGCATCTGCTCCGAAAGCTGAACCTCAAGCTGCTTCCTCAATTTTTCCAGGGAGACGCCGCTCTCGGAGAGGTACTGCTGAAAAGCCTCTTTGGTGGGGAACTGGTCGGATATCTCTGCGACCGCTTTGTCGAGATCTTCCTTAGAGGGTTTTATCCCCATAGCCTTGACCTCTTTATCGAGGGCCTCTCCTATAACCATCTGGTCCAGCACCATCTGATAAAGCATGGGCATATCGGAGGACGTTATATCCTTTATCCCAGCGTTGTCGACGTACTGCTGGACCGATTGGATCATCT
>JAQUTB010000009.1 GCA_028709985.1 Dethiosulfovibrio sp. | reverse complement strand
GTCCATTATGAGTATCCTGGCCTTCCTGTAGAGGGCCTTTACTATTTCCACCCTCTGCTGCATCCCCACACGGAGCTGCCCCACCTTGGCGTAAGGGTCGACCTCAAGGCCGTACCGTGAACCCAGTTCCTTCAGCTCCGAGGCGACCCTCTCCAGGTCGAGACGATCCATAGAGGATCCCAGCCCTAAGACGACGTTTTCCGCCACCGAATGGACCGGAACCAAGCTGAAGTGCTGGTGTATCATTCCTATCCCCAGGGCCATGGCGTCCTGAGGGGAATCTATCCTCACCGATGAGCCGTCCACCAGGATCTCCCCCTGATCCGGCCGGTACATACCGTACAGTATCCTCATCAAGGTGGTCTTTCCGGCTCCGTTCTCCCCTAAAAGAGCCAGCACCTCCCCCTTTTTCACCGATATATGCACGTCCTCGTTCGCCACGGTCCCGGGGAAGTACTTGGTTATCCCCTTCAGCTCCACCGCTGGAACCCCGTCAGGTTCCTGTCCTTTCATGTAAAGCCCTCCTCCACCTACAAAAAAGGCCGGGAGAGGGCGAGCCCGTCCCGGCCGGTAACGTTAATCCAGAGACTGAGGGAACTGAGAGGCGAAGTAAAGCACGTTGCCGTTGGAGATGGCCTCCTCGGCCTGCTTCACGTATCCTCTGACCTCCTCGGAGACCTGGTCGGTGTAAGCAACCTTGACTATGCCCTCGGCGACTCCCGCTCCGTTGACCTCAGGGGCAAGGGTTCCTTCCATGAACTTCTCGAGGGTCCAGGTGTACATGGCGGCGAAGTCGAAGTAAACGCTGGCCACCACCGTGCCCTTGGCTATGTCGTTTTGGTTGCTGGCGAAGCCGACGAACTTGACTCCCTTCTCCTTGGCTGCCTGTATGGCTCCCAGTCCGACCTGGTTGGCGTAGAAGAACAGGACGTCCGCTCCCTTGTCTATCATGGAGGTGGCCATCTGCTTGCCAAGGGCCACATCGCTCCAGGAGTTGGCGTAGGCCCTGTTAGCGGAGACCTCAGGTTTTCCTATCCTGACACCGTACTCGTAGGTGTTCATGAGGCGGACCATAAGCTTGTTGGGGAATCCACCGACCATCCCTATTTTTCCGGTCTTGGTGGTGAACCCGGCGATTATCCCAGCCAGGTAGCTGGCCTCGTATTCCTTGGGGAGGACGGGACGGACGTTAGGTCCGTTGGAGACCATCCCGTTGACCACGCAGAAAACGCTGTCAGGGTATTTGGATGCAACCCTGTTGGCGGCCTCGTCGAACTGGGTTCCCGCCGCCATTATGAGGTCGTAGCCTCTCTCGGCGTAGTTTCTGAAGGTCGACTCGTAATCGCTCGCCTGCACGTTCTCGACGTACTCCATTGATGTTCCCAGCTTTTCGTTGCAGGCCAGAAGCCCTGCGTAGTTTGTGGCGTTCCAGCTCTGGTCGTTTATGGGACCAGGGAGCACCAGCACTATTTTGTAGTCACCAGCCTTTTTGTCCGACGCCATACCTGGGACCACACCGATAAGAGCCACACATGCCGCTAGCACCAACGATACAAACGCTTTCTTCGTGTTCATCTTTTTCCCTCCTTCGATTTGGAAAAACGGGGCCAGGGGAGCCGGGTGAGCCCGCCTCCCCTAAACTTAATTTAAACTTATGTTATCTTCCTCTGCCGCCCATGGTCAGGACCATGACCGCCTTGGCGGTGTGGAGCCTGTTCTCTGCTTCGTCGTAGATTATGGAGTTGGGGCCGTCTATAACGCAGTCCTCGACCTCGTTTTTGCGGTCCGCCGGAAGGGCGTGCATGTACATACAGTCCCTGTCCGCCAGTGCGAACCGATCGGCGGTACACTTCCAGCCCTTGTTAGCCTCAAGGCCTGCGTCGACAACGTCGGTGCTGGGGTTCTTGACCCATGATCCCCAGTTCTTCGGAATGACCACGTCGGCGTCTTTGTAGGCCTCCTCCTGGTCGTGGGTGATCCTGAAGGATCCGCCGGTGTGGTCGGCGTACTTTTTGGCCTTCTCTATGACCCACTCGGGAAGGTCGTATCCCTCTGGATAGGCCAAAGTTACGTCCATGCCGTACCGGGGGAACAGAAGGCTCTGTGTCAGAGGCACCGAGATAGGTTTCTTATGGGTTGTCGCGTAGGCCCATATGATGGAGACCTTGAGGTTTTTCAGGTTTCCGCCCCTCTTCTCCTGGATGGTCATAAGGTCCGCCAGGCCCTGCATGGGGTGATAGAGGTCGTCCTGGAGGTTGAGGATCGGCACGGCAGAGTGCTTGGCCATATCCCGGAGATAGGCGTTTCCTATACCCCAGAAGCAGTTACGGCAGGCTATGGCGTGACCCATCCTGGAGAGTATGACGGCGGTGTCCTTGGCGACCTCACCGTGAGACACCTGCATGGTGCTGGTGTCCAGGAAGTGAGCGTGACCGCCAAGTTGGGTGATGCCAGCCTCCATAGAGTTCCTGGTCCTGGTGGACTGCTCGAAGAACATCAGGAACACGGTCTGGTAGGGCAGATAGGGAGTGGGCTTGTTCATAGCGAAGTCTTTCTTGAGGTCCTTGGAGACCTCAAGAAGGGTGTCTATCTCCTCCTTGGTCCACTCGTCCAAGGTGATAAAGTCTCTGCCGCGGAATATGCTATTCATCTTAAAAACCCCTTTCAATTTTCTATAATCCACCGCAAAGCGGTCGGAGACTAGTCTATTTCTGTCCCTCCACGTACAGCCCGGGGATGACGGCGTACATGGCGGCACAGGTGACAAGGTGGCTCTTCCAGGTCTTCTCGTTAGGGGCGTGGGCCTCCTCCTCGTTGCCAGGACCGAAGCCTATGACCGGGATGCCGTGTCTGCCCATTATGGAGACCCCGTTGGTTGAGAAGGTCCACTTGTCCACGACGGGCTCCTTCTCGAACAGATGCCTGTAGCTCTCTATGAGGGCCTGACAGGCTGGATGGTCCTCCTCGACCTTCCAGGCGGGGAAGTAGCAGTCAGTGGGGTAGACCAGCCCCGTCCATGACGGCCTCTCGTAGGTATAGAGCGACACCTCCGCCTTTCCCTCTTTGACCGCCGGGAGGTTTCTGACCTCCTGTAAGGCTCCCTCCCAGGTCTCTCCCCAGGTGAGTCGACGGTCTATGGAGATGGTACATCCGTCGGCAACGGCGCAACGAGAGGGCGATTTATGGAAGATCTGGGATATGGTCAGGCTTCCTTTTCCCAAAAACTCGTCGTCCCCAAGGTTTTCGTGAAGGGCCCTGAGCTCGGTGATGATGGGAGCCATTTTGTATATGGCGTTCTCCCCTCTCTCAGGGGCGGAGCCATGACAGCTTATTCCCCTGGTCTCCACCTTTATCTCCATCCTGCCCCTCTGACCACGGTAGATCCGGCAGCTTGTGGGCTCGGTGCTGACGACGAACTCGGGGCGGATGCCGTCCTCCTCGATGATGTACTGCCAGCAGAGGCCGTCGCAGTCCTCCTCCTGGACCGTTCCTGTGACCAAAAGTGTGTAGTCGTCCTCCAGGCCGAGGTCCTTGATGATTTTCCCTGCGTAGACCATGGCCGCCATACCGCCCTCCTGGTCGCTGGCGCCCCTTCCCCCTATGACGTCCCCTTCCTCCATGCCTTTATAGGGGTCGAACTCCCAGTTCTTTATCTCCCCTATGCCGACTGTGTCGATGTGGGCATCCATGGCGATAAGGTGCTTGCCGTGGCCTACGTAGCCCAGGACGTTGCCCATCGGGTCTATCTCGACCTTGTCGAAGCCGACCTTCTCCATCTCCTGCTTGATCCTGTTTATGACGCCCTCCTCCTCGCAGCTCTCGCTGGGGATGGCTATCATGTCCCTGAGGAAGCGGGTCATGTCGTCTTTGTACTCCTCCGCCTTTGCCAGAACCTGCTCAAAAGGGATTTTCATAGGGTAAAACATCTCCTTTAAATTGTGATCAAAGTCAACCTAAAAGACCCATCGCCCTGGGAAGGGCGAGAGGAATAGCCGGAACAAAGGTTATAAGCAGAAGCACCGCAACCTCAGCCAGGATAAAGGGCCATATCTCCTTGCTTATCTGCTCAAGGCTCAGCTTGCTTATGCCGCAGGCCACGAAAAGACAGGCTCCCACCGGAGGGCTCATGAGGGCTATGTTCAGCGCAAGCACCATGATTATCCCGAAGTGAAGGGGATGGTATCCCATTTCAACCGCCAGAGGGTGAAGTATGGGGCCAAGTATGATTAGGGCCGCTGCTATGTCCATGAACATCCCCACAACCATAAGCATAAGCAGGATCAACCCCATTATAACGTAACGGTTGTCGCTGATGCTCAGCATGAGGTTGGCCACCTTCATGGGTATCTGCTCCATGGTCAGGACCCATCCCAGTATGGAGGCCGCCGCTATCACCAAAAACACCACTCCAGTGGTCCGGGCCATCTTCAGGAATATGGGCAGAAGCTCCTTGAGGGTGAGGTTCCTGTAGACGAAGAATCCGAGCACCATAGCGTAGGCCACCGCGATAGCCGCCGCCTCGGTGGGGGTAAACATCCCGGAAAGGATCCCACCCAATATGATAAGAGGCATAAGAAGGGCCACAGTGGCGTCTTTGAGCCCTATGACCATCTCCTTAATGGTCGCCCTCTTCTCTCCTACCGGATAGCCCCTCTTTTTTGATATCCGAGCGGTCATTATCATGAGAGCCACCCCGAGGAGAAGCCCTGGGATCACGCCGGTCATGAAGAGCCCCGCTATGGATACCTGCATAAAGGCCCCGTATATGACCATTATGTTCGACGGCGGTATGGTGGGCCCGATAATGGATGAAGCCGCTGTTATGGCGGCGGAGAAGTCCTTATCGTATCCCTCGTCCACCATTGCCGGTATGAGCATAGAGCCTATAGCGGCGGTGTCGCTGACCGCAGAGCCAGTGATTCCGGCGAAAAAAATGGAGGCCACTATGTTGGCGTGGGCCAGACCTCCCTGTAGGTGGCCCACCAGTATGTTGCTGAATTTAACCAGCCTCTGGGTTATGCCCGTCTTGTTCATGATCTCCCCTGCGAGGATGAAAAAGGGCATAGCCATGAGTGTGAACATATCCACCCCTGCGAAGTATCTTTGAGGGACCAGGTTTAAAATGGCCCCTCCTCCCATCTGCTCCATGCCTAAAAGAGCAGCCACCCCGAGGACAAAGCCTATGGGCATCCCGACCACTATTAATATGGCGAAGGTCGCTCCCAGAAATCCGGTCATCTAAAATCCCCCTTCGCCTCGATCAGAAGTCGAGGCCTTCCTCTCTTTTAACGGTGTCCAAAAGCTCCTCGGACATAAGTATGTCGTCCAGGTTCTTTCTGCGGACATCGAGAACCATCTTACAGACAAGCATGACCATGCAGACAAAAGCACTGACCGGAACCGCCATCAGCCACCACTCCATAGTTGTGTTCAACCCGGTCGCGATCTGGGCCTTTCCCCTCTCAGCCATCTTGAAGCCGTAGACCACCAGGATATACAAAAAGTACATGATCAGACAATTTGAGGCGAAAACCACAAGTTTAGCCAAAAGCCTGGGGAGTTTCTTTATGAACATGGTGACGCCCACGTGCTCCTGTCTCCATATGCACAGGGCCACCGACAATAAGGCCATCCATATCATCACGTACCGAGAAAACTCCTCGCTCCATCCTAGTGGGGACCTCAGCACATAACGGAAAAACACCCCAGCCAACACCGATACGGTCATAACCACAGATAGAATGAGCACCGGTATCTCCAAAAACCGCTCCAAACCGTCGCCTAGGCGCTGGGCCAGGGAGAAAATCCCCTGGCCTGCGCTCTTTTTTCCGTCGGTCATAAGCCCGTCCCCTTGAGGACTAGTTGACCGGGTTTATCTCTGCCACAGCCTCGTCGATGGCCTTGAGGTAGAGGTCGGCTATCTCGACGCCCTTGTCTCCGAAATTTTCCTTTATAAAGGACATGGCCGATTCCTTGCCCATCTCCCTAAACTTCTCCATGGCCTCGGGGGAGGGAGTGTTGACCTTCATGCCCTTCTCTATGATGGTGGGAAGGCCTTTGTCCGATCCCTCTATGATCCTGTTAAGCCCACGGCCGGCCACTATAGCGGTCATGGCGGAGGAGTTTATGACGTCCTTCTCGTTATCGGTGAGGCCGTTCCAGAACTCGTCGTTCATAACCCAGCAGTAGGTGCTGTAGATGTGGTTGGTGAGTGTGAGGTACTTCTGAACCTCGAAGAGCTTCCCGAGAAGCACTATGGGAAGGGGGTTGTGCTGTCCGTCAGCAACGCCAGTCTGGAGGGCGGTGTAGACCTCAGCCCAGGCTATGGGGGTGGCGGCAGCACCGTAGGTCTTCATCAGGTTCTGGTGGGTCGGAAGGGTCATGGTCCTCATCTTAAGCCCCTTCATGTCGTCCACGGTCTCGATTGGCTTTTTACTGTTGGAGAGCTGGAAGAAGCCACCGGCCTCGCCGAATCCCAACACCCTGAAACCCGTCGCCTGACGGATGTCCTCTTTAAGGTAGTCGCCGAAAGAGCCGTCGAAGACCTTCCAGGCTACGGCATAGTTAGGTACGGCAAAGGGTATGTCCAGCACACCGTAGAGGGGATAGAAGGGGGCCATTCCACCGGCGGAGGATATATAGCTCTGGACCACGCCGATCTTGACCTGCTCCATGGTCTCCCTCTCGTTGCCCAGCTGCCCCGCTGGGAAAAGGGTGACCTGGACCGATCCGTTCGTACCGGCCTCAACCATGCTCTTGAACACCGCCGCCATAGCTCCTGTAGCGTTTTCGAAGGGCTGTTGTGGGTTGAGGTGAGCCAGTTTAAGCACCTTCGGTCCCGCCATAGCGGAGGTCGTAAGGGCAAACACCAGTGCCATCGCGACGATCATAGTTTTACGGTTCATTCTCATATTCCTCCTTTTATAGGTGAATTTCTCTGACTGTACTCTGGAGAACCACAGGGAAAAACAATAGGCATCTCTAAAAAAGCACGCTCCAGTCTCCTCGGAGAGACCGTTCCGACGAAGCCCCTTCGAGCCCGTATACTCGACCTGCCGTTGTGTAGTACGAATGGGGCGACAGGACGTCGCCCCAAGCCGAGGGGGCACAGGACGTGCCCTCCGAGGCGGTTCGTACGGAACAGGCAGGTCGAGTATACGCCCGGGCGAGACAAGGGCGCAGGCGGAACGGTCTCTCCGAGGAATGTGTTTTTAGAGATTCCAAAATATCACCTCCTTAGCAACCGCCCTCCCAACCCTACGACCGTCTTGTCCCTGACCGACAGCTTTCCACCTACCCAGACTAAAGGTATGCCCTCCCCGATCCTGTCGGGATGGCCGTAGTCCGCCAGATTAGCCA
Source organism: Dethiosulfovibrio sp. (assembly GCA_028709985.1). Lineage (GTDB taxonomy): Bacteria > Synergistota > Synergistia > Synergistales > Dethiosulfovibrionaceae > Dethiosulfovibrio. The sequence continues at coordinate 7,538 of JAQUTB010000009.1, read as the reverse complement.
TGGCATCCACGTCCAGAGCCACCAGGTCCGCCTTTTTACCGACCTGAATGGTTCCTCTGTCGGTAAGGCCCATTCTGGCCGCTGGCCTCGAGGATAGTTTGTTCACCGCCTCCGACAGGGAGAGCTTTCCGCCTCTCACGTAATCCCCAAGGACCCTGTAGGAACAGCCGAAGGTCCTGGGATGAGGGCAGGGAGAGTAAAGGCCGTCGGTCCCGAACATCTGGAGCGGGTGAGCCATGATCCTGTCCACCATTTCGTCGGAGGTGATAAAGTCAATCATGGTCAACGCCTTCCCCTCCTCCGACAGGAGATAAAAGAACGAATCGAAAGGATCCTCCTCTCTCATGCCGCCTATCTCCTCCAGGCTTTTACCCAGGTATGGCTGATGCTCCTCCCTCTGAGCGGAGGTCAGGTATATTCCGCCCCAACCGACCAGAGAGTGTACCCCGTCCCAGCCATCCGGGTTCTCCATCTCCTCCCTTATGATGGATCTATCTACTTTATCACAGAGAGACCGCCTTAGCAGACTAAAGTCAAGCCCCATCCATCTAGGGGGCAACAGGCTGTACAGCGACGTGGAGCCAGCTGAGTAGGGATATTGGTCGAAGGCGACGTCCACACCTGAGTCGACCGCCGCTCCTATTCTGTTCAATACCGCCTCCAACTTGTGGGCGTTTCGTCTGCCACCTATCTTGAGGTGGGATATCTGTAGCCTGGCTCCGGTCCTCTCGGCGGGAGACAGGATCTCCTCGAGGGAGTCGAGAATGCCGTCGCCCTCGCTGCGCTGGTGGACCGAGACCAGCCCTCCTCGGGCCGCCACCACGGAGAAAAGGGCCTCGAGCTCTCTGCCGTCACAGTAGCAGCAGGGGTCGTAAAAAAGCCCTGTGGAGAGGCCAAAGGCCCCGGCATCCATGGCCTGATCGAGCAGTAGCCCCATCTGGCGAAGGTCCTCCGCCGTGGCGGACTGGCAGGACCTACCTCCCATGACGAAGCGCCTGAGGGGACCGTGTGGGACTAAAAGTCCCAGGTCAAGGCCGAAGTCCATCGATCCCAGATGGTCCAACAGCTCTGGGAAAGAGCTCCAGGGCCAGTCGGAAGGCCCAAGGCCCAGTATCCCAGAGACCTCTTTAGCCAGATCGGCCCTGCCTTCGGGGCGAACTGGGGCCAACCCTACACCGCAGTTGCCTCCCAGCTCAGTGGTGTAACCCTGAAGGAGCTTAGGGTAGAGCCCAGGATCAACCATAGCCCGGAGCTCCGAGTGTCCGTGGATGTCTACAAATCCAGGAGCCAGATACAGACCACGTAGGTCGACGATCTCCCTGGCGAAGCCAAGATCGTGGCCTATTGCCGCTATCTCACCACCCAGAACCGCGACGTCGGCACGGAACGTGTCTGAACCAACGCCGTTCACAATCAAAGCATCGTTAAATAAAACGTCAAACAACACAAATACCCTCTTAAATTTTATCTATATACGCCCCCTTTCAGGATTTCAAAAGGGGGCATAACGATTGATCTTTACTGATCTATTTTACGAGGCCAACCTTATCGTTGAACTCCTCTATCTTTTCGTCTATTTTGTCCGCCATATCCCTTATCTCGCCCCAATAGCTGTCGGCGTCGTACCACTGGGCGTCCAGCTCCTCCATGGTCTTGCCCTGCTGCTCTATCCAGGTGTAGTACTTAAGGTCGTGAACCCTCTTTCTGTCCCTGTAGGAAAGCTCCTGCATGTAGTCCACAGAGAGCCCCATGGCGTGCTGATGGTAGTCGATAGCTGCGTCCATCTCCCTGTATGGTCCGAACTCCTCCTCCATCTCGGTTAAACGGGAGTTGTAAAGCTCCATGGAGTCGGTGAGCACTGTGACCAGTACGTCCTTCTCGGTTAGCTCGTAGTATTTGGCCATCTTTATGCAGGAGATTATGTTGGCCGCGCCGGATATACCGACCAGATCAAGCTGCTCCACCAGATCCTCGGAAACACCCTGCTTCTTGAGGTATTCCTTGCCTGCCGGCTCGTTGAATAGCCTGATCCAGGCCATGGAGTCGTTGTCGTCCACGTCTATTATCATGTCGGTGTTCCTGACGTTGTGAACCCAGGGCACGTGCTTGTCGCCGATGCCCTCTATCCTGTGAGCTCCCCATCCGTTCCACAGCAGGGTCGGGCACTGAAGAGCCTCGGAGGCGGCTATTACGCTGGAGGGGTATATCTTCTTGAGGTAGTCGCCGCAACCGATGGTCCCAGCCGATCCGGTGGTGAAGGCACAGCCGAAGTAACGGTCGCCCTCCTTCATAGATTCCTTGAGCATCTCCTCTATGGCGTCACCGGTTATCTGGTAGTGCCACAGATAGTTGCCCATCTCCTCGAACTGGTTGAATATAACCACGTTGTCCCTGGTGTTCCTGAGCTCCCAGGTCTTATCGAAGATCTCCTTTACGTTGCTCTCCGATCCAGGGGTGGCTATGACCTCCCCTGCCACCTTCTTGAGCCACTCGAACCTCTCTTTGCTCATGCCCTCGGGGAGGATGGCGATGGACTCGCATCCCAGAAGCTGGGCGTTGTAGGCCCCTCCTCTACAGTAGTTGCCCGTCGAGGGCCATACTGCCTTCTGGTTTATGGGGTCGAACTGTCCCGTCACGAGCCTTGGGGCAAGGCAGCCGAAGGTGGCTCCTACCTTGTGAGCTCCGGTGGGAAACCACTTTCCCACCAGCGCAAGTATGCGGGCCTTCACACCGGAGATGGACTGGGGAATCTCTATGTAGTTGACTCCGCTGTAAAGCCCGCCCTCCTTGACCGGCTCGTTCTTCCATGTGATCCTGAACAGGTTCAGAGGGTCGATGTCCCAGAGGCCGACGGATTTGAGCTTCTCCTGAATTTCCGCAGGGATTTTAGAGGGGTCCTTCATCTGGGCGAAGGTGGGGATGACTATGCCTTTTTCCCTGGCCCTGTCAATCGCGTTTTTAAGCTTGTCCTGATGAACCGTCAGATCGATCAAATTGTATGCCATATTCAAAAACACTCCCTTTAAATATTTTTTAAAGCCATAGCGGCGCTGAACGATTCCATGCTCGGCTCCACCACGGTCGGAACTCCCACCGATTTTTTGGCGCTGACTATATCCTTAAGGCCGTTTCCCGTCACCACTATGGCAACGGTCTCGCAGGATCCCAAAAGCCCGTCCTGGGCCATTCTCTTGAAGCCGGCGAAGGCAGTAACTCCAGCTGGCTCACCGAAGACCCCTGTGGCCCTGGCAAGTTCGGTCATGGCCTCCAGTATCTCTTTGTCCGATACGGTCACGGTAGTGCCCTCACTGGATCTGACGGCGTTCAAGGCCTTGACCCAGTTTCTGGGAGCTCCAACGGAGATGCTGTCCGCTACCGTTTCCGCTGGCTGGAAGGTTACCCTGTCGGCCCCGGACTCTATCGCCCGGTGGATCGGACAGGCTCCCTCCGCCTGAACTCCGGTGATTTTTGGCATGTGGTCGATAAGGCCGATTTGGAGGAGATCCCAGAACCCTTTGTAGAGGCTGCTGATGATACAGCCATCTCCCACCGACGTGATTATCCTGTCCGGAACCTGCCAGCCAAGCTGTTCCGCTATCTCGATTGCGCAGGTCTTCTTGCCCTCCACCAGATAGGGGTTTATGGCGCAGTTACGGTTGTACCATCCGTTGGCATCTATGGCCTCTATGGCTAGGTTTACCGTCTGCTCGTAGTCCCCCTTCACCAGATACACCTGGGCCCCGTAGACGAGAAGCTGGGTCACCTTGGCCTCAGGGGCCGATTCTGGCACAAATATGACGCTCCTCAAACCACCGACGGCGGCAAATCCCGCTAAGGAGCTGGCGGCGTTCCCGGTGGAGGCGCAGGCCACAACATCCCGGCCTAGCTCTTTAGCCATGGCCACCGCCACCGCGCTGGCCCTGTCCTTATAGGAGGCGGTGGGGTTTCTACCGTCGTCTTTTATCATCACCCGACCAACACCATAGCGGCTAGCCAACACCTGGCTATCGTATAGGGGAGTCCACCCCACCTGAAGCTCCGGCACGTAGGTCATATCGGAGACAGGAAGGAGCGGCAGGTATCTCCATAGAGATCTCTCAGGATCCGCAGCCAATCCCTCCATGGACAGGCTTTTTCTCACCTCGTCGTAGTCGTAGAGGACGTGCATCGTCCCGTCTATACCGCAGTCCTGGCATGTCATCACGTTCGAGTCAGGACTGTAGCTCCTTCCGCACAGGGAACATTTAAGTTCAATCGCCTTCCCCATCACGGACACTCTCCCTTCGTGTTAATATTTTTTTTGCTATAAAATTATAACATTCACATCCCATTACCAGCTGGTCTACATCTATATACTCGTCAACGACGTGGGCTAGCTCCCTCCTGGAGGGTCCAAAAACAACGGTTGGAACCTCCATCTCCCCGCCGTAGATACATCCGTTTGTGCCAAATCCCGATCTCTCGGAAAGCACCGGCTTTAGACCAGAGTCGCTTATCCCATCCATGACGGTCCTTATAAAAGGATGATCCCGATCGATCTGCCAGGCAGGGGCAAATCCCTCCGAACCTATCATGGCTCCGGTGTAGCAATGTCCGTCTCCCCTGTCTATAGCGAGGCTGAACTCCAAGCCTGGAAACGAGCTCTGAATGCCCCCCAATATGGACCTTATCTCGTCCAAAACCCCATCCCTGCTCTCGCCGGGAAGGATTCGCCTGTCGAAGGTGGCCCTACATCGAACCGGCAGAGTGGTCCTAGCGTCCAGGGGATAGGAGTGAAGGCCTGTGAGGGTTAAGGCTCCCTTCCCGAAAAAAGGATCCTCCTTGGGTTTGAACTTGTCTTTTATCTCGGAGATAAGACGCACCAACACCTCCGCGGAGCTCCTGTCACCCATGGAGCTGTGTTCCATACGCCCTAACGTCTCCAAGACTATGGACGCCCGCCCTCTCTGGCCCCTCTCTATCGTGAGCTCCGAGGGCTCTCCGGAGATAACCCCGTCGGGCCTTATGTTGTCCGCAACCAGCTTGGAAGCAGCCCTCTCGAAGGTCTCCTGGTGGACCATGGCGGCCATGACGGCCCTTCCATGAAGCCCATCGGACCTGTCCTGCTTGAACCAAGCAAGCGCCATGACCATAGCGGCAAGTATCCCTTTCTGGTCCGTGGCTCCCCTTCCGTAGATCCTTCCTCTGTCCAGACGCCCTCCGAAAGGGTAGTTATGCCACTCCCCGACGTCTCCGACCTCGGCGTGGTCCATCTGGGCCTCCATGAGAAGGGTTGGGCCGGACCCCCCGAGGTCGATCGTCCCTACAACGCTGCCGTAACCATCGACGTATACGTCCTCGTAGCCCAGTGATATCATCACGGAGCGCACAAAACGAGCGATATCGCCCTCTTCCCCCGACGGGCTGGGATGCCTGATAAGCTCCTGGCAGAGCTGAATCAATTCATCCCTTCTCGAAGCCTCCATGAGCTCCACCTCCACATAGAGCATACACCGAGAATAATTATGATCAACAGGATAAAGTTGATAGGTTTCATAGGCTAAGCCTATAGATCAACATAGTGAATATAAGGTGGTATAGTATTATCAAAAAGGCCTATAGGGGATCTCTAAAAACGCTGATCCTCGGAGAGATCGCTCCGACGAAGCCCATTTGAGCCCGTATTTTCGACATGCCGTCGTGTAGTATGAATGGGGCGACAGGACGTCGCCCCAAGCCGAGGGGGCACAGGACGTGCCCTCCGAGGCGGTTCGTACGGAACAGGCAGGTCGAAAATACGTTTGGGCGAAACAGGGCGCAGGCGGAGCGGTCTCTCCGAGGCACTCAAGTGTGAGTTTTTTAGAGATGCCCTATATAAAAACTCAGGAGGGGTGTTGGATGATGTCGCTACATCAGCTCAGGACTTTCTGCGTCCTGGTGGAGGAGGGATCCTTCACCAGAGCTGCGGAAAGACTGTATCTTTCTCAACCGTCGGTAAGTCAGCATATATCCACGCTGGAAAAGGAGTACGACGTAAATCTCTTCCATAGAAAGGGTCGAAGGCTATCCCTCACACCGGAGGGGAACGCCCTCTACACCCTGGCTTTAGACGTCCTGAAAAGGTCCGAGGCCATACCGGCCAGGTTTAGGGAGATGCAGGCCATGAGGTACGGCAAGCTGGATCTTGGGGTATCCACCTATGTAGGGACATCGATAATACCGCCCTATGTGGCCAACTTCAGGTCCAGACACCCTGACGTCGCTATGACCATTCAGACCGGAAACGACCCGGACATACACGAGATGTTACGACAGGGTAGAATAGAGATAGCCATACTCGAAGGGAACGTCAGAACCTTCAACGACAAGGACCTGAAGACTTTCGTCATAGGCAAAGACGATGTCATACTGGTGGCCCCACCGGATCATCCCTGGGCGGGATGCCAGGAGGTGACCCCGTCAAAACTAAACGAAGAACACCTTATCCTTTACGAAAAGGACTGCTCTCTATGCCCTTTTATCCAAGAATACCTGATGGAGCAGAGGGTTGACCAGCACAGGGGAATCTTCGTCAACAGCAGGGACGTGGCTCGAGCCTTCGTGAAGGCAGGGGCTGGGTTGACCTTCATAAACAGGGGCTCGGTCAAGGAAGACCTAGATTCAAAAAAGCTGGTCTCCATACCTATGGAGGGGCTTTCCAGCAAGAAGATGGACATAGTGTGCTTCTACCGTCACTCGACCGGCCTGGGATTTGCTGGTTGGGCGTTCAGGCGGATACTCGAGAAGGGGAAAAAGGGCGATCTCGATGAATAAAAAAATCGGAAAGAAGGGGATTTTAGCTTGTTTAACACACTAGATTTTCCTCCTATATCGGGAGAGAAGGAGGATCTTCTCAGGCTATACTGCAAGCTGCTGAGCCGATGGTCCTCCGAGAAGGTTAGGCTCACAGGGCCCAGGGACGAGGAGACCATATGGAAGGACCATATCAGGGACTGCCTCTTTGGCCTTTCTCTCCTGCCACGAGGAGGCAGGATCATAGACGTGGGGACCGGAGGAGGGCTCCCGGGAGCGGCATGGGCAATATGCAGGCCCGACCTAGAGGTGGTCCTGCTGGACAGTCAGAGCAAAAAGACAAACGCTCTTTCATCCATGATGGTCGAGCTGGGTCTCAAAAACGTCCAGGTTTTATGGGGAAGATCGGAGGAGATAGCCAAGGCGGAGAGGGAATCCTTCGATCTGGCTACGGCCAGAGGGGTCAGTGAGCTTGGAATCGTGGCGGAATATCTCGCCCCTCTGGTTAAAGTAGGGGGGAGTATCCTTGCCATAAAGGGACCAGCGTACTTGGATGAAATGGGCAAAGTAGGGGATAGATGGAACGATCTGGGTCTTGGCGATCCCTCGGTTTTCAGCTACATCAACGGAGATAGGCAGGGATTTTTGATATCCATGACAAAGACCTCCCCATGCCCCGATCGCTTCCCCAGAACCCCTGGGAAGGCGGAGAAATCACCTTGGTGGGAGGCCAAAAGATGATAACCATAGCGATAACAAACCAAAAA
>JAQUTB010000275.1 GCA_028709985.1 Dethiosulfovibrio sp. | reverse complement strand
CAAGCTGTCAGATTCACTACAGAGCGCCGGTTTTACCGGCTTTAGCCTGTGGGTCATGATAATTTTGTTCTCCACCTTTATCAACATCTTTATCACGAGTGGTTCGACCAAGTGGGCCTTTATGGCCCCTGTCATAGTGCCCATGCTCTACTATTTAGGTTACACACCTGAACTGGCCCAGCTGCTCTACCGTATAGGCGATTCCTGCACCAACTCAATAACCCCCATGATGCCCTACTTCCCTATATTGCTTGGCTTTGCCGCTAAGTACGACGAGGACGCAGGGATTGGAACGATAGTGGCGAGGGGACTGCCTCTTTCGTTGTTCTTTTTGGTGTTTTGGATCATCCTGTTGGGAGTTTGGTATATGCTGAACCTCCCGCTCGGGCCTGGCGCGAGTATATTCATATAGGCGCAAAAATATGGACTGGGGAGGCCTTCTCTCCAGTCCCTTTTATTGCGCCTTGTTTTCGACTTTTTTTGTCGATACAATGGCAACGTGGAGGCCTTTTAGTTTAAGGCTATATCTGGAGGTGTATAGAATGAGAAAGTTGCTTTTATCCGTTTCACTGTGCCTTTTCTGCTGTTCCCTTGCCTTTGCTGGCCCTCAGGATTTTACGTTGGTTAACGACACCGGAGTGGACATCTACGCGATTTACGTCTCTCCGTCGGACAGCGACGACTGGGGAGACGATGTTATGGAGGAGGATGTCCTTCTCGACGGAGAATTTGTCGTGATAGAGTTCCCCGGCAAAGAGAAAGAGGCTATTTGGGACATAAGGATTGAGGATAAGGCCGGAGAGTCTCTTGAATGGCATGATTTTAATCTTAAAGAGATATCCAAAATAGTTCTTCTTAAAAATGGAGAGGCTGAGTATGAGTAAAGGGAATCTCTAAAAACGCTGATCCTAGGAGAGATCGTCCCGCCTGCGCCCTGTCTCGCCCGATCGTATTTTCGACCTGCCTGTTTCGTACGAACTGCCTCGGAGGGCACGTCCTGTGCCCCTCGGCTTGGGGCGACGTCCTGTCGCCCCATTCGTACTGCACTACGGCATGTCTAAAATACGGGCTCGAAGGGGCTACGCCGGGACGATCTCTCCGAGGAGACTTAAAGCTGTGATCGCATGGCCTCCTTTACTGCAGTTCCCGCTTAAGGTACGTCGCTGAGGTTGACCTATGCGATGTCGCCTGTTGTGGGGACTGTCTTTTGTATTTAGGCTTTATCATCTCTGACGTCCAGATGGGAGGTTTTTTTTTGGATCACCGCCATGTTTTAACGGCTAGCCTTGATCGTATTTTAAGCTACGTGAGGATCTCCGTGACAGATCGCTGCAATTTTCGTTGTAAATACTGTATGCCTGAGTCCGGCGTGGAGCCTATGGACCATCGAAGGATAATGACATACGAGGATATCGTTTTTCTCTGCGAGGTTATGTCGTTCCTTGGGGTTAGAAGGGTCAGATTTACCGGTGGGGAGCCTTTCGTGAGAAAGGGCTTTGTTCCTTTTTTGAGTGATTTTCGCGATAGATTGCCCCATCTCTCCGTCGCACTCACCACCAACGGGTCCCTGGTGGAGCCGTTCGCTCCTGCCCTAGGAGAGCTGAACCTGGACGGCATCAGCGTAAGCCTGGACAGTTTGGATAAATCTGCTTTTAGCGATATAACTCGGTGTGGGAGGCTCTCAGACGTCGTAAAGGGAATAAGGGCTTTGCGAAAACACACCGATAAAGTCAAAATTAATACCGTCTTGATAAAAGGGTTTAACGATCATCAGCTTGGCGACCTCCTGAAGTTTTCCGCAGACGAGGGGGTTCTGTTGCGTATTATCGAGTTTATGCCCCTGGATTCGTCAATTTGGTTTGATGACTCTTTTATATCGGTTGACGACATGATCGATAGGTTGCCAAACAGACAGGACTGGATCTTGGAGGGGCCCTCCCTCTCTCCTGACTCCGGCCCTGCCGTCTACTATCGCAACGTAGTCTCAGGGCAGAGGGTGGGGTTTATCGCGGCGGTCTCCCATCATTTCTGTGATAGCTGTAACAGGCTGAGGGTGACCTCCGAAGGTGAAATGAGACCCTGCCTTTTCAGTCCCGAAGGAGAGAGGCTTCTTCCCGCCTTAAGGGACAGGGATCGAGATGAGCTGGTCAGGCTCATAAGGCTCTCTGCGGCTAAAAAGCCCAGATGCTGGATGGACGTGGCATCAGGGGATAACCATATGTCCAGCATAGGAGGTTGATGAATATGGGCTTTACTCACATGGACGGAGAGGGTCATCCCTGGATGGTGGACGTCAGCGATAAGCCAAAAAGCGACAGGACCGCCATCGCTGAGGGATGGGTGCGGATGTCGGAGGATATGTCTAGGGCCGTGTTGGACGGTAAAAACTCAAAGGGGGACGTGCTTCAGGTGGCTGAGCTGGCAGGTATAGTGGCGGTAAAAAGAACCTCCGACTTGATACCTCTTTGTCACCCTTTGAGGATAGATCACTGTTCCGTGATATGCACCGTGGACCTGAAAAAGGGGGTACACGTTCTTTGCAAGGTCAAGGCCGGTGACGTCACAGGGGTCGAGATGGAGGCCCTGACCGGCGTTTCGGTGGCCGCCCTCACGGTCTACGACATGTGCAAGGCCATGGACAAGGGGATGGAGATAGAGGGAGTTAGGCTCTTGAGGAAGACGGGGGGCAAAAGCGGAAGCTGGATAAGGGCCTCTGAGCCCTGCATCGATGAAGGGGCCATAGATGTGGCGACTGCCGAGGTCTCAGGCCTATCGGTAGGTGTCCTTACCGTCAGCGATAAAGGGAGCAGGGGAGAGAGGGTCGATACCTCCGGCCCAGCTTTGGCTGGCATGGCGAAGGAGATGGGGTTCTCCGTCGAGGTCTGCGACGTTGTCCCAGATGATAGAGATCTCATAGCCGACAGGCTGATCGAATGGTGCGACGTCAGAAATCTGCACCTGGTCCTTATCACCGGCGGCACGGGCCTCTCCCCTAGGGACGTGACGCCTGAGGCCCTTTTATCCGTCGCTGATCGAGAGGTCCCGGGGGTGGGAGAGAGGATGAGGGGGTATTCCTTGGCCTTCACCGACAGGGCGATCCTCTCCAGAGCCACCGCCGCCACCAGAGGCGGCACGCTGATTCTGGCCATGCCTGGGAGCGAGAGAGGAGCAAGGCAATGTTTTTCGGCGGTGCAGTCGGTCAGATC
>JAQUTB010000274.1 GCA_028709985.1 Dethiosulfovibrio sp. | reverse complement strand
GTGTCAGGACGGTCATTATTGAAGGCATGGACAGGCTTGCCCGTGAGTACCGGATTCAAGAGTCCCTGCTGATCTACCTGGCCAGCAAGGAGATCACGCTCCTTTCTGCACGCACCGAGGAGAACGTGACCGAGGCCATTCAATCGGACCCGATGAAGAAGGCGCTTATTCAGATTCAGGGGGTCTTCGCTGAATTGGAGAAGAGCTTGTTGGTTAAGAAGTTGAGGGGCGCTAGAGACCATAAGCGGCAGGAACTGGGGAAGTGTGAGGGACGAAAGTCAACCAAGGAACTGAACCCAGAACTGGTGACCCGGATCAAATCCCTTCGGAGGAAGAGGCCGGGAGGAAAGCCGATGAGCTACGAGAAGATCGCAGACGCTTTGAATGCCGAGGGACTGACCACTGTGACCGGGAAGCGGTGGACGAGGACCAATGTCTTTGAGGTCCTGAAGAACAACAAGTGAGGGTATGAAATTGCCTAGCGCCTCCTGAGAGCTTCTGTGAGGCGTTCTAGCTGGTTAGGGGTGGATTGGGTAGTCTTGGCAGTTGGGACGTCTCACGGAAGCTGTAAGAGCCTTGTGGCGGTATGTTTGTTTTGATGGCCAAGACGAGAGGTGGGAGGCGTGGCATTTGTTCTGCTCAGGCATAACCAAAAAAGCTCACCTCTAAAGGCTTGTCCTGATTGAATTATTTCGTTTCCTCCGTAGGGGTGGAGATAAATATAGTATACTCTATAGTATACCTATAAAGTATTAAGGTATCCTTAGGTAGTTTAATGTGTACTTAGGTATCTTTAGGTGTTTCTTATGATGATCATGAATAAGAACTTAATAAAGTATTCTAAGGTTCCTTAGGTATTCTTAGGTAGTCCTAGGCAGGCGTGAATGGGTGGTCTTGAATGAGTGGTCTATGTCCATGCTCTTCGAATCATCATCAATCTGCTTAACTAAACACTATCGATAAAGTTGACATGAATTATTTCTCAAGACAGATACTCTTCTGTGTTTTTATGAGCATCAAACAGGAGAGTATTGCACATGATGTCTTTGAGATTTGGTGAGTCCCACACAACAGACGTCGAAGTTGTGGTTGAGGATGGTGTCTATGCCTTCATTCAGACTGACAACCTGGCTTCCTATAAAGAATGGGAAGACCTTTCCAAAGATGATCAACAGACATTCGTCACACTGATGTCTGTGATAGAAACAATCGTTCGTAAGGCGACAAGCCAACTGAGCCGACCTGTTGACTAGCGCCCCAATTTGTAAGGCCATACCCAAGGTTTGAAGGACCTCAAGTCCTCCCTTGGGTATGGTCTTTTTTTTCATATCGGACTTAATTAGTCGGGTATGGAGTGTTGCATCTATGGTTTTTGAGATCATTCCACCAACAGGATTCATTCATCCCCGCATAGTCAACGGCAAGAAGCGTTGGGCCAATCAGACAGACAGCGGACAGAACAAACTCCCACCGTCTAAGGACCGCTGGAAGATCCGAAGTAAAACCTATCAAGGGATCGCTGACGCTATGGCAGATCAGTGGTCGTAACATATGGAGAGAATACTATGAGTAATATAACTACGTTTCAGTTCCCCTTAACCCTTGGCTATGTCCGCAACGTCCGTGTCACCGACCAGAACGGGGAACCTTGGTTCATCGCTAAGGATGTCATTGATATACTTGGTTTGTCCAATATCACCGAAGCCATTCGAGATCTGGACGAAGACGAAAAGAATAACATCAGGAATCCTGAAGTTAAACGGGGTAACCCAAACCTCCTCATCATCAACGAGTCTGGCCTCTACTCCCTGATCCTCAAGTCCCGTAAACCGGAAGCCAAGCGTTTCAAGAAGTGGGTAACCTCGGAAGTCATCCCGGCCCTCCGAAAGGACGGGGCCTACATCATGGGTGAGGAGAAGGTGAAGACCGGAGAGATGTCTGAGGATGAACTGATCCTCAAGGCCGTGACCATCCTGACCAAGAAGGTCGAGAGACTGACTGAGGAACGGGACAGCCTTCAGGAACAGGTCACTGAGCATCTGGAGTTCATGACTGTAGATGAATAACTACTTCCCCGCCCACTTGCTCCTGCAAAGGTGAGACAGGTCCAACCCATCGAAGGAGAGTTTAACGATTGCTTCATGGTAGAGGGTGTCAGGGGTGAAGGGCTTGCCATATCTGTCCATTGTCATGTCTCGTCCTTTGTGGCCGTCAAGTTCACGGACGATGTCGGGGTTAACCAAGGCTTGCTTCAGAGCGTTGATGAAGTTGTGCCGGAAGCTGTGGAAGACCTTCTGGGGGCCTCCATCAACACCAACTCCGCATTCCCTGCGGTATCGCTCGTTGAACCATTTGCTGACATCCTGTCCGTAGCCGTCACGGCGAAGCTTTAGTTCGGGGAACATGCGAACATCATCGGACTGACTCAACTGCTTGATTCGACCGGGAAGGTCCAATTCGTGGACAAGGAATGGATGCAGGGGGATGATTCTGTTTGAAGATTTTGTCTTGAGTTTCTTCGCGCCTTCGTCATTGATGCTCATGACAACAAGACCACCAACTTCTCGGAAGTCATCAAGGTGGAGTTGGCAAAGCTCATTGAGACGTGCCCCCGTGAACAAAGCAAGGACAGGCATCCAAAACATGTAGCTATGCCTGAAAGTGTCCTTGAGATAGCCGGGAGAATGAAAGAGCTTGGTCAGGTCGTCGATGTCGAAGGCGGCTCGTTCTTCGTGAGGACGCCTGCTTTGCTTAATCCCCAGTCCTTTTGCAGGGTTCATGTCTATCATGCCCTCTTGTTGGGCGAAGTTGAACAAGGTGCTGACCCGGCTCAGGTATTTGTTTATCGACCGTGTAGAAAGAGTTTCAGGGACACCCATCTCTACGATCTCGGCAATAGACCTCTCCTTGAACTCTGGACGCTTTTCACGGTTAGGGGGGAGGCGTTGGATTGTGCTTTCAAATCTACGCATCATGGGACGGTCAACGACCTTGATGGGCTGATCTCCAACGACTTCCAGAAGTACACCGAAGACAGCTTGATAGTCCGCGACGGTCTTCGGAGCGAGGTGGGCGTTGGCCTCAAAGTAAAGGGATACGACCTCAGACAGAGCGGGGCCATTGTCGGTCCTGCTTTTCTCGTGGGAGTTGGGTCCTTCGACAGTCATGGCCTGAGCATCCAAATCAGAGAGGTCCCCGCTGTTGCGGCG